>CALVZZ010000066.1 GCA_944372715.1 uncultured Clostridia bacterium
CCTCTCCTGTATAAGAGCCCTTTTCAAATTCGCTTACATTTTGTGCGCCAAACATAATTTTGCTTTCCTTTAAAGCCTTTTTGCAAACAGTAAGGTTTGTGTAAGGTACACACAAGCCAATGTCACAATTAACAATTTCCACAAGTGGAACAAAAGTATTTAAAAATTTTCTTGTTTGACTCGCCGTCAAATTCATTTTTTGATTTCCGACAACTAATTTATTTAACATCTTCAATCACCTCTATTCCTGGTAAAATTTCTCCTTCCAGCAATTTTAGACTAGCTCCACCACCTGTTGAAATGTGGTAAATTTTATCTTGCAATTTTAAATCTCTTATTGCAGCAATACTATCTCCACCACCAACAATAGTTTTACCCTGAACTTTTGCAACGCCTTTTGCAATCTTTTCCGTTCCTTTTGCAAACTTTTTAAATTCAAAAACCCCCATTGGACCGTTCCAAATTACAGTTTTACACTTTCTTAAAACTTTTAAAAAAAGCTTAGTAGTTCTTGGCCCAATATCCAATGCCATCAAGTTATCTGGTATTTCAGCGCTTCTTATTTTATAGGCTTTTGCGTTTGGAGTAAGGGCATCAGCACATAAATGATCAATAGGTAAAAAAACATTTACTCCTCTTTTATCTGCTTCATCTAAAATGTTCTTTGCAAGTTCAACTTTAGAATCATCAACTAAGGATTTCCCAACATTTATTCCCTTCGCCTTTAAAAAAGTATATGCCATTCCCCCACCAATCATTACAGCATTAACTTTATTAATTAAATTCATTATAACATATATCTTATCCGAAACTTTACTACCACCAAGAATTGCAACAAAAGGTCTTTCAGGGTTATCTAACACACCAAGAATTGTATTGACTTCTTGTCCCATCAAAAAGCCAACTGCATTTGGAAGAAGTTTTGCAACAGCGCAAACAGAAGCGTGATTTCTGTGCGCTGTCCCAAAAGCATCATTCACATAAATCTCTGCAAGTGAAGCAAGCTCCTTTGCAAAAAATGGATCATTAATTTCTTCGCCCGAATTGAATCTCAAATTTTCAAGCAAAAGAATTTCACCAGGTTTTAATTCTTCTGAAAGTTTTTTTGCTTCCTTTCCAATGCAATCACTTGCAAACTTGATTCTAGTTAATGGAAGATAGTCAACCAATTTTTTTGCAACAGGCATAAGCGACATACTTTCAACAACTTTACCTTTTGGTCTTCCCAAGTGAGAACAGATGATGAGCTTTGCTCCTTTTGATAGAAGATATTTTATTGTTGGTAATTCTCTAACAATTCTTGTATCATCAACAATGTTTCCATTTTCAATTGGGACATTAAAGTCCACTCTAAGCAAAACCTTTTTGTTTTTTACATCAATACTTTCAATTGTCTTTTTCATACTAACCTCGATTTGATTTTAACATTAATAAATAAATACTTCAAACAATTAAATGTCATTTTTTAAAAAAGTTTTGTAAAATAAGTAAACAATTATTTAAGGATTTTTCTTGACAAATTTGCAATTTTACCTTTGTTCCACAAGGTTCATCTTTTAAGTACCATAATAAATGTTTTTTTATGTATGTTGAAATATAATCATCAGAAAAGTGCTGTCTTAAGAGCAAAATATGTTGGTTAATAATATCCCATTTATTCACAACAATATCTTTTTGCAAAAGTTCGCTAAATATATATGGTTTCCCAAGGGCACCACGCCCCACCATAACTGCATCTACACCGGTTTCTTTCATTTCCATTAGGGTTTTATTGTCTACCACATCTCCATTTCCTATCACAGGAATTTTTAAACAAGCTTTAACTTTTGCAATGGCATCTAAATTTACTTTTCCAGAATAAAATTCCTCTCTTGTTCTTCCGTGTATTGTTATAGCACTTGCTCCATTATCTTCAAGCATTTTACTAAAATCTAAACTAACATCTTTATCAAACCCCAATCTAATTTTTACAGTTATTGGTTTGTCAGTATGTTTTACGCAAGTCTGTAAAATCTCGCTTGCTTTTTTAATATCTTTCATTAAAGCAGAGCCGTCACTATTCTTAACAATTTTAGGTGCAGGACAGCCCATATTTAAATCTATAATTTGAAATTTTGATAAATCTTCTAATTCAAGAGCTTTTTTAAACACTTCTTTATCACTTCCAAAAAGTTGGACAGCAACAGGATTTTCAATTTCACTTGTTATTAACAAATCCTTTGTTTTTCTATTGCCAAAAGTCAATGCTTTTGCACTAACCATTTCAGTATAGGAAAAACTAGCTCCAAATTCCCGAGCAATTTGCCTAAAAGCAAAATCAGTCACATCGGCCATTGGAGCTAAAAACAATTTCCCTTCAATTTTCACATTTCCAATTACCATATTTATATTATAACATACAAATAAAAAATTTAAAATTGTATTTTTGATGAAAATTTAAATTTTGGCTTTATTTTATAATCTGAAAACATTTTAGTTTTAGTTAAAGGATTAACATAATATTTTTCATTTATTTCCTTGGTATAAAATTTTCCAAAACCTTTAATGTTTAAAATCTCCCCCTTTTTTAATGCATCAATAAGAAGATCTTTAAAACTAGAAATAATTGTTGATATTTGATTAGTGCTTATATGCGTTCTTTTTGAGATAATTTCTATAATATCTTTTTTATTCATATTTTAATTGTAGACGATTTTTTTAATTCTAATCATTTTTTACTTTATTTTTGTTAAAAATAATTAATTTAAAATAAAATATTGGAATTATATAAATAATTAATCCAAAAAACGAAAAAAGTGATAATTTTATCATTAAATTTACATTTAAGTTATCCACAATTTCACAAATAAAATAAGTTAATAAAATTAAAAATAGTGGTAAAATAATTTTTTTTAAGTTTATTTTTAATTTATATTCTTTTACAAGATAAATTAAGTTCCACATACAACTTAAAAAGTAAAAAACAAGGTTAGATAATGCTAGTCCAAAAATATTAAAAAATTCTGTAGAAACAAATATAGCAGTTAGGGAAATTTTTATTACAGAACAAACAAGCAGGTTAAATATTAGAAGGCTTGTTTTTCCTTTTGCTTGTAAAACGGAAGCAGTAATTTGTAATAGGGCAACAAATAACATTTGAAATGACGAAAGTCTTAAAAGATTTACACTTATATTAAACATACTACCATTTAAATTTCTATATGCAAACCCAAGTATTAACGGAGCTAAAACATAGAATGCCAAAATACAAGGAAGAATAAACAACCAAATAAAATTTAAGCAATCAGAAATTTTTTCTTTTGCTTTATCTTGATTTTTCTTTGCGTTATAATAAGACAATGATGGAAGTAAACTTGTGGAAAGTGCAAGTGAAAAGATAACAGGAAAATTAATCAATGAATTTACCATACCAGATTGTAAACCAAAAAGTTGAGTTGAAATAGAGGGAGAAAAATTTATATTTAACAAATTAACCACCAAAAAACTATCAATAAGTGTAACAAATGGAATGATTAAAACATAAACAAAAATTTTCCCAAAATTATTTGCAAAATTAATATTTTTATTATTATAAATTATTATTTTTTTATTAAATAATTTTAATTTAATATATAAATACAAAAAACTTAAAAATTCTGAAATAACAACTCCTAAAATTGCTCCTGCAACAATAATTTGAACTCCTCTATTTTTAAATAAATATATAAAAAGCAAACCAAATAATAGTTTAAAAAATTGTTCAATTATTTGAGAAATAGCAGTAGGTGTCATATTTTCATATCCTTGAAAAAGTCCCCTTATTGGTGCAATAAGAGATGAAAATAAAACAGCAAAACCTACATATCTGTATCCCAAAGTTGCAAGTTGATTTCCTTGCAAGCTAGATATAATAGGTGCAAAAAAAATAAATAAAAGTAAAAATAAAACACCAAAACTTACACTTATAAAAAAATACTTCCAAAAAACAATTTTAATATTTCCACTCTGCAAAGCTCTCATTTTTGAAATAGTAAGTGCCATACTTGTTGGTATAACACCACCACAAACAACCACTGCAAGAGAATAGAATGCAAAAATCATTTGATATACACCAATCCCCTCAACACCTAATAAATTTGATAATGGTATTCTATAAAAAGCTCCGAGTGCTTTACATACAAACCCAGAGATTGTTAAAATCAAGGCTCCATTAAGAACTAATTTTTTCACAAACTTATTTTACATATAATATTAAAAAAAATTCATACTTAAAAATTTTTATACGGGTATTTACAAAATTTAGATTTTATGCTATAAATACCAAAAGGAGTGAATTGTGATGGTACCATATTATCATTTTAAAAGACCTCTTTCACAAATGGAAACATTTAGCGAATGGACAGACAACAAAAGTTTACTTGCAGGAGTGGAAGCAATTGCCACAGGAGATGAAGAAACTTGGGAAAGAGTCAAAGATGTATTTGAAGTTATAAGAGTTGCAGATGTGGGAGAACCTGGCGAAGAAAGGTTAAGATATATAAGAGAACTGATTATAAAATTGGAAAATAATAAATCAATTTTAAGAAACAACTTATCTTTTACAAAGCTTATTGAATTTTTTGCTTCAACAACAGGTCAGGATTTGCTTGACGGAGCATTGAGCAATGCTGATGGTGGACACCAAAACAGAATTTGTGTGGAAAAATATATAAATGAATACATAAATTATGCTTTAATAGGAGATAAAAGTGACCATTTTACAAGTTCTCCAGAACATAAAAAATGGAAAATGATGGGAAGAAAATATACGGATTTTCGCGAATTATACGGAAAGTTTTACAACCAAATCAAAGTTAGAAGATATGGCGAATTAAAAGATTTTTGTATCTTTGCTAAATTTTTTATAGTTAATAACAAAATGCAAAGAAACATAGATAAATTAGAAGATGGAATAGAACAACAATAAAGAACGCAAGGAAAAGTCCTTGCGTTTTTATATCATCATCTCTATATCAGATTTTGAATGTACATTTTCCTGTCTTAATCCAATTATTGGTGGGAAAATGCTTTTCTTATCTTCAACATTTTCATTCTTACTTTGATTAATTGTGTAGTTAATACTCGAATTTGGAATTGAAGCTTTTTTTGTGACTTTGGGCTTAGCTTTACTTCCAGATGAAGATTTTGATTTAGAAGCTTTTTTCCCGCCCGAAGATTTACTCTTGCTTGAAGATTTAGAACCACTCGCTTTTGAAAATTCATTTTGCAAATCTTTTGCTTTTTTCATATAGTTATTTCTTAATATTCTAATTGATTTCACATCTTTATTAGGGAAATATCCTTCAACCATTGACCTATCTAAACAAATATCCAATGCCTGCCTCAGCATTACATATTTGTTAACCTTTAACTTATTGAGATTTTTAGTTCTAACTAAATCAAGATACATTAATAGAACTCTTTTACCAGTTGGACCAGACACCTTTAATATTTTTAAAATTTGTTTAACATACTGCTTATCTAAATTGTCCCTATTGTAATAAAGCTTAGTTCTTAACTCCAAAAGTTGCTTTTTCCTAGCAAGAATTAATGAAGCTTTACTCAAGTTTGACATTTCTTTTCCTTCTGCTTCTACATTAGCCCATATATTAAATTCTTTTTTCATTCTAAATAAGAAATTTATATCATTATCATCCACATATGAAGCAATCAATGTTTTAAACTTTTTTTCGATAATGTTTTGTAGCTTATAATTCTCTATCAAATACAAAAATCCAGCTTTCTTGTCATCTTTTTCTTCGACCAAAATTTCAAATTTTAATTTATAATCTCCAACCTTTGCAGAAACATAATATATGTTTCCAACTGTTTCATCAATTATCTTATCAATTTTAACAAGTTCTTTACATAGTTCTTCAGGAATATAATATTTTCCATCATCATCATAATTCCCTAATAACAGCCCTTGTGCTATTTCAAATTCTTGAGAAGACTTATAGTAAGATATATCATCTTTATCTTGAAAGATGATGTCATCATATCCAGCATATTTAACTTTTTTATCTTCTTCCATATGAGAATATTATATCACTAAATCACATTCCTTGCAATATATATTTTGTTATTAATATGAAATTAGATATCAGTATTCCCTAGCAAATAATCAATACTGACATTTAAAAATCTAGCAATTTGAATAAGTGTATCGTAATCAGGTTCGTGTCCGTTTGTTTCCCACTCATAAACTGCTGTTCTAGATTTTCCTAATTTTATAGCTAATTCCTTTTGAGTAAGGTTGTTATCCTTTCTCAATTCTTTTAATCTCTCTTGAAATTTATTCATAATATAATTATTATGCAGTATTTGTCTGATTTTTACTTAAAAATCAGTAAAAGTCTGATTATGATATAAATATGTGATAATAATCACAAGTTTGAGAGAGTAAGCTTCTTAATCATATTATTTAAGTATACCCAATGCAAATTAAACAAGCTAGCTGTTTATTTCTGGTGTAACGAAGTAATAGTGAAAAAGTGTAATCCAAGCGTAGTAAAGCACTAACTAAGTTAGTGTTTTATTATATTAACAGCTGAGTAAAAACTATTTTAACATTGAAGTTATAATTTTGTGAGAATTGTATATTTATCACATTTAATAACCTGCAATGTTCCCTATAACAAGGAGCACGAATTTGCTTACAAGGATGAGTGCAACGATGCTATATGACATTGCTGGTAATTTGCTTTGCAAATTAATGGCTTTTATAAAAGCCATAGTTACAAAAAAAAGCACCACAAATCGTGGTGCTTTTTTTTGTAACCCAGCAATGTCCTATTTTCCCAGACCGTTACCAGCCAAGTATTTTCGGCGATGAGAAGCTTAACTTCTGTGTTCGGGATGAGAACAGGTGGACCTTCTCTCTATCGTCACTGAGTTTGGTATAATTAATAGCTTAAGCTATGAATTATCAATAATAATCAAGAACCTTGACAACTGCATAATTTAATTAACAAGCAATATGCTAAAAATTTACAAAAGATTGTAATTTGAATAAGCCCTCGACCTATTAGTATCGGTCAGCTACACACATTACTGTGCTTCCACCTCCGACCTATCAACCTTGTGGTCTACAAGGGGTCTTACT
>CALVZZ010000067.1 GCA_944372715.1 uncultured Clostridia bacterium
GGAGAAATTATGGATAAATACAGATTATATATAGATGAAATAAGAGTTTCTTCACTCCAAACAATTCCTGAATCACCACAAATGATTATAAAATCATCATAAGTTAAGTATTGTTGTGCACACAAATTTTTTATCTTCTTACTATCTAATATACCGTGTGTATCACCACAAATATAAACCACCCCTTTTGTATTCAAAGATGATTTCAAAGTGCTCTCCTTATTAACACAAAAATAGTTTTGATTTTAATTAAATAAACTTTATATATGTATAATAAAAATACAACTCAAGTCAACCATTTTTAATCATTAATTTTTTAGCCGTCATTCACAAAAGGATTGATTTGTTGCTGTAACCTTTTTCTCAAAATTTAATATCTAGTTTTATAATATTATATATTGATTTTTAAAATTTGACTTGTTTATTTCATAATATTATAATTTTAAAAAGATTGTAGGAGCTTAATATGGAAAAATATATTGTTACGGGTGCAACAGGACATATAGGAAATGTTGTTGTTAAAAAATTGTGCGAACAAAATTTAAAAGTTGATATACTTGTTCTTCCAAATGAAAATATAGAAGCCTTGCAAGGATTAAATGTTAATGTTTTATATGGGGATGTTACTGATAGAAGTTTTATTTTTAACATTATTGAACCTGATAGTATTGTAATACATTTAGCTGGTATTATTGATATTGGTTTAACTCCCCCAGAAACAGTTTACAAAGTTAATGTTGAAGGAACGAAAAATATTGTTGATGCTTGCATTCAAAATAAAGCAAAAAAATTAATTTATTTAAGTACTGTACACATTATTGACCCTAAAGAAAACGGCGACATTTTAATTGAACCAACAAAATTTGATAAAGATAAAGTTGTCGGCACTTATGCAAAAACAAAACTTATTGCAACTAAATATATATTTGATGCCTGTAAAGAAAAAGGTTTGAATGCAACAATTTTATACCCTTCTGGCGTAATCGGTCCTTACGATTATAAAATATCTGAGCTGGGCCAAGTTATATTAGACTATATGAATCATAAGCTAATTGCATACGTTTCTGGTGGTTATAATTTTGTTGATGTTAGAGACATTGCTGATGCAACTATTTCAGCAATAAAAAATGGAAAAGCTGGAGAGGGTTATATTTTAAGTGGACAATATATGTCATTAAAAGAAATGCTAATTACCATTAACAAAAAACTTAACAGAAGAAAACTACCACCATTACTTGCACTTTGGTTTGTTAAAATGTGTGTACCATTTAGCAATTTGTACTACAAGGCAAGACACAAAAAACCCGTTTTTAGCAAATATTCTTTATACACCTTACATTCAAATAGCAATTTTGATAACAATAAAGCTAAATTAGAATTAAACTTTAAACCTAGAGATGCAAGAGAATCTATTTGCGATGCAGTGGATTGGTTTATAAAAAATAAACCTAATTTAGTAAATTTTAAAAAGTTAAAAAATGCTTAAAAATGTTTTATTTTAAAATGTAATTATGTTATTCTTTTTTAGGGGGAATTTATGAATTTAGTAACAAAAGCAATAATACCTGTGGCAGGAAAAGGAACAAGATTTTTACCAGCAACAAAAAGTGTTGCCAAAGAAATGTTTCCTATTGTTGATATACCAGCACTAATGTTAGTTTTACAAGAATGTATGAAGAGTGGAATAAAGGAAGTATTGATTGTTCTATGTAAAGGAAAAGAAAATATAATTGATTTTTTACAAAAGAACGAAAATCTTGAAAAAACTTTAAAAAAATGTAACAGATTACATTTACTTGACGAACTAAATGAGATAATTGAAAACATAAAAATTGACTTTGTATATCAAAGCAAAGAATTTTCTGGATCAGCTATGGCTGTATGGGCTGGCAAAGAATGGGCAGAAAATAAACCATTTGCAGTGTTGTATCCAGACGATCTAAATTATACAGAAGACAATAAACTTCCAGCTATTGGACAATTGATTGAAGCCTACAATAAGTACAAATGTATGATTATAGGTTGCAAAGAAATACCAAAAGATGAAATTTATAAATACAGCGCTTGTAAAATTGAAGAAAAAATAAATGATAGTTTATACAAAATAAATCAAATTGTTGAAAAGCCAGCAAAAGGCACTGAGCCATCTAACATCTCAGGATTGGCAAGATATGTTATGCCAGCAAATACCTTTGATTATATTGAAAAACAATTAAAAACTGCTAATAAAGATATTGAAGTTGGCTTGACAGATACTATGGATATGATATTAAAAGACAGTCCTACCTATGCTGTTATAATGGATTCAGTTAGATATGACACAGGCGACAAACTTGGTTACTTGATTGCAACCGTTGAATACGGACTAAGACATAAAGAGCTTGGTGAAAAATTTAAAAATTATATAAAAACATTAAAATTATAAAAAATATTTTTAAAAATAAAATTATTATACCAATAATTTTATTTTTTTTATTATTGATTTTTTTTAAAAAAAATTATAAAATAAGATTATGAAAAATAAAAAAATAAAACCAAAAAGAAAATGGTTCTTTAACATTGTAAAATTTTTAATGAGTCCTTTTGTTGGTAAAATTAAAATAATAAATGAAAATGACAATTTAGAACCTAGCTCAATTTTTCTATGCAATCACGTAGGAGCAAGAGGACCATTCAAGCTTGAATTTAATTTTCCTGTTAATTTTAGATTTTGGGGAACATATGAAATGTGTGGAGGTTACTTTTCCAGATTTAAGTATTTATATAAAACATATTTTATACAAAAAAAACATAATAATAAGTTCATTGCCTTTTTAAAAGCATTTTTAATTTCTCCAATAAGTGGAATGTTTTATAAAGGATTACAATTGATCCCAACATATCCAGATTCAAGATTTTTAAAAACTATAAAGACAACTTGTGAAATTCTAAACAATGGGCAAAGTATTGTAATTTTTCCAGAAAATAGTAGTGACGGTTATCACGAGATTATGAAAGAATATTATGCAGGCTTTTATATTTTAGCTAAGTATTATTATAAAAAATATAAAAAAAATATAAAGATTTACAATATGAGATATGAAAAAACTAACAAAACTCTTTATATTGAAAAAGCAATCAGTATGGAGGACTTAATAAAGTTAAATTTAAACAAAGAGGAAATTTCAGATTATTTTAAAAACAAGACAAATGAGTTACAAAAAAAACAAAAGAAGAGTATATAACTCTTCTTTTATTTCATTTTCTCGATCTCATTCTCTTTCTCTTTTTGCCAAATTATATATTGACAATCTCCACTATCACCAGAACTTATCTCGTTATTTGTTCTAAACATAGAATAGTCAATAGCTTTTAAAATCTCTGAACTTCTTTTATTATATTTTTTTATTAAAGGTGTTAAATCGTTTGCATTCATCCCAACATTTATTTGTAAAAGTGGCTTTTGTGGATTTTCTTTGTTATACTGTTCGGCAAACATTTTTATTCCCTTTTTATACTTTGCATATATAATTCTTTTATCTTCATCTGGAATATTGTCATTAACTTCAACATTATTGAACACACCATACCCCTGATCTCTGTTTATGTACAAAGTAGATTTTGCAATAATATCCCCTTTTTCATTTCTTATAACCAAATTTTGAACATCTGGGTGCACTATGCTTGCTTTCATAATTCCATAACCAAATCCTTGTAAATGAGAACAACAAGTGCAAAGTTTTCCCAAAATAAAATTAACAGGATCGCTTTTCTTTAACCATTCAAATGTATATTTTTTATTTGCTAAATCAATTAAAGCACTTAAAGCATTTCTATTTATTTTTTCAATTTCATTTCTGTATTTTGCTATTTGTACGAAAACATCTTCTTCTTTAATACCCTTTAAAAGCAAACTATCTCCTATATTTTTTTCTCTTCTTTCCTTGTCTATTTTTACTGCCATATCAAAACTTTCTTGACTTGTAAAATATTTAAAAATAACATCTGATATGTTTCAATTAGTTTCGTCAACTCCTATAAAATTCTTTTCTAAAAAGAAATTTTTAAATTTTTTCACTGTGGGCTGTAATTGTCTTTGAGAACCTTTATTTGAAGTGTTTGTCTTTTGAAAGTCATTAAATTCATTGTAACATTTTGCTATAAATCCTAATTCCGTAGATTCTTCCATCATCAATTCTTTAAAATTTTCTTTGTTTAAAAAAAATTTTGTAAAATTTGAATTAAATTTATCAAACTTTAAGTTTTTAAACATTAAGTTCATTTTTGACAAAGATAGTTCATTTGTCCTAATTTTTTCAAGCAAAAACTCTCCTACCTTTTGAGCATAATCCACCACAACAATTTCTGTTTTATTATTTTTTGATTTGTGCACTTCTTTTATAGGTTGTAAAAAGCCCCCTAACACAAAATAAAATTTTATAAAACTACGCACATCTTTTTCTGCTATGCCATTAAAATTAAATTGGTTAAAAAATTTTAAATTCTTGTTTTGGACAAAATTATTAAATTCTTCTTTACTTAAATTTTCATATAGGTAATTATATAATAATAAATAAATTCTGTCCTTTTTTATATCTTTTAAAATTATATCTTTTACTTCATAGTTAGAAATAAGAATATTAATAATTCCTATATTTTCATTGTTGATTTCAACTACTTCCCCTTGAATATCTTTGCTTTTTGAAAGATATATATCATCACCATTTTTTATTAAATATTTAAAATTAATAAAATCAAAACTATTAGCAAAAACTTTTTGTATGTTTCGCGAAAAATGCACTTTGGAGAGCTTGTTACAATTTTTAAAAGCATTGTTATGTATTTGCTTTACATTTTGGGGGATTTCAATTTCATTTAAGCTATAACAGTTATGAAATGCTCCACTCATTATATAGGACAATTCATCAGGTAATGTTATCTTTTTTAAAGATTCACAATTGGCAAATGTGTTAATTTCTATAACTTTTACCTTATTAGGTAATACTATGCTATGTAAACATTCACAACCAAAAAAAGCACTAATGCCAATTTTTTTAATATTATTTCCCAAATTTATTTTATGTAAATAAGAACAGTCAAAAAAAGTTGCCTGTTTTATTTCAGATAATTTTTCTGGCAGTGTAATTTCCTTTAACAAATCACAACATAAAAAACAAGAATCCCCTATCTCCTCCAAAGATTCAGGCAAATTTATTTGTTTAAGTTCGTGGCAGTCTCTGAATGCCATTTCTCCAATTTTTGTAAGTCCTTCGGGCAAAACAACTTTTTCAAGTTCTTCACATTTAGAAAAAGAATTATTCTCAATTTTTTTTAATCCTTCTTGAAAAATAACAGTATGCATTTGTACATCGTCGTCAATTGATGTATCTGTACCCTCAATTCCTTTAGGAGCAATAAACACTCCATCTTTAACATCTTGTCTATTGATTTCAATCAAAATGTTATTTCTAATTTTCATAATTTCACCAACTATGCTTGATTTTATCATTTTGTTATCATTTTGTCAATGTTGGCATTATTTGGCATTAACTGTGTATAGAAATATGTAATATTTAATATAATAAAGAAATGTAGTTTTAAAAATAGTTGACATAATTAAATTAATGTGTATAATAGATAAAAACAGTGATGAAGAAAAGTAACACAATCACTTTTTCACAGAGAGATGGATTAGCTGAGAACCATTAAAAAGCTTGTGCGAAAGAACACTTCGGAGTTGTTCTTCTGAAAAATTATTTTAGTAGGAAGAATCGGGTTTGCCCGTTACAGCATTTTAAAGTGGGAAATTTTTCCAAGTTAGGTGGCACCGCGAGTCACTCGTCCTAACGCTATAAGGCGTTAACGAGTGGCTTTTTATTTTTAATTAAAGGAGATTTTATGAAAATTAAACCAAACATTTACAGAACAAACACTTGTGGAGATTTAAACGCATCAGATGACAAAAAATCAGTTGTCTTATCTGGTTGGGTGGACACAATTCGTGACCACGGTGGTATTACATTTGTAGATCTTAGAGATCATTACGGAAAAACACAATTAGTGTTTTACACTCTTCCAAATTTTAAACTTGTTAAAGAAAGTGTAATTAAAGTTGAAGGAACCGTTCGTTTAAGAGAAAAAGACCAAGTAAATGATAAAATTTCAACGGGAGAAATTGAAGTTGTTGTAAACAGTACGGAAGTTTTAGGCGCTTGTCAAAATGCACTACCATTTGAAATATCAGAGAGCAGAAAAACAAGTGAAGAAGTTCGTTTGCAATATAGATATTTAGATCTTAGAAACAAGGCAATGCAGGACAATATAATTTTCAGATCAAATGTTATAAATGATTTAAGGCAAGAAATGAGAGCTCTTGGCTTTACTGAATTTCAAACACCAATTTTAACAGTTTCATCACCAGAAGGTGCGAGAGATTATATCTTTCCCAGCAGAATTCATCCAGGAAAGTTTTATGCTTTGCCACAGGCACCACAACAATTTAAACAACTTTTAATGGTGTCTGGAATGGACAAATACTTCCAAATTGCCCCTTGTTTTAGAGATGAAGATGCAAGAGCTGACAGGTGTCCGGGTGAATTTTATCAACTTGATATGGAAATGAGTTTTGCAACGCAAGAAGATGTGTTTGAAGTTATGGAAACAGTTTTACCTAAAATTTTTGAAAAATATGGAAAAAGTAAAATTGCAGAAGTTCCATTTCCAAGAATTCCTTACAGAGTTTCAATGGAAAAATATGGTACAGATAAACCAGATTTAAGAAAGCCACTGGAAATTAAAAATATAACTGATGTTTTTAAAAACACAACTTTTGGAGCATTTAAGGATAAAGTTGTAAGGGCAATTTGTGCGCCAGCTAGCAATTTACCAAGAAAAGCTTTTGATGAACTTACAAACTTTGCAATGGAAAATGGAGCAAAAGGACTTGCGTGGGTAAGAATTAATGAAGATTCCTCTTTATACGGCCCAATAGTTAAGTTTATGACGGAAAGTGAACAAAGAGAAATGATTGAAAAAATGGGAGCTAAAATAGGAGATGTAATTTTTATAATTGCAGATAAATACGAAGTTTGTTCTAAGATTTTGGGCTTGTTAAGAACGGAGCTTTGCGAAAGATTAAATCTTCTTGAAAAAAATGTGTATAAATTCTGTTGGATTGTAGACTTCCCTATGTATGAATATGACGAAGAAAATGAAAAGATAGATTTTTGTCATAATCCATTCTCAATGCCACAAGGTGGACTTGAAGCTTTAAACACTCAAAATCCATTAGATGTTTTAGCTTACCAATATGACATAATTGTTAATGGCGTTGAGTTATCATCAGGTGCTGTAAGAAATCACGACTTATCAATTATGTTAAAAGCATTTGAAATTGCAGGTTATTCAGAAACAGACATAAAAACAAAATTTTCTGCTCTTTATAATGCCTTTAAATTTGGAGCACCTCCACACGCAGGAATTGCCCCTGGTGTTGACAGAATGGTAATGCTATTGTTAGAAGAAAAAAGCATTCGTGAAGTAGTTGCATTCCCTATGAACAAAAAAGCACAAGATTTAATGATGGGAGCACCAGGAGAAGTAACTGAGAAACAATTAAGAGAAGTTCATATTAAGCTGAGAACAAAACAATAAGGAGTTTATATGAAAAAAATTGATTTTATTGAAGCAAAAAGGTTAGCATCTTTATCAGCATTAGATTTCAGCGAAGAGGAATTAAATTCCTTCATTCCTGAATTTGAAAACATTTTAGATATGGTGGAACAAATAAAAAACTGTGATACAGAAAATGTTGAATTGATATATCCATTACACAAGTTAGAGGAACTAAGAGAAGATATGTCAAAAAGTGGTCTATCCCAAGATGAAGTTTTATTAAATAGTCCAAAAAGTAAAAAGGGATGTTTTGCTGTCCCTCAAATGTTGGAGGATTAATTATGGAGTTTGAAAAATATTCCGTTTTGGAACTTGTTGATATGCTAAAAAGCAAAGAAGTTACAAGCGAACAATTAACAAAATATTTTATATCAAAAATTGAAGAAAAAAAATCACTTAATGCTGTATTAGAGGTCTTTGATGATGCTATAACACTAGCAAAAGAAGCAGATAAAAAAATATCAGCTGGCGAAAATGGCAAACTTTTAGGCATTCCCATTATTATAAAGGACAACATTCTATATAAGGGTAAAAAATGTACTTGTTCATCCAAGTTTTTAAAAGACTATGTTGCTCAATACAACGCAACAGTTGTTGACAAGATTCTTAAAGAAGGTGGAGTTATAATTGGAAGAGCAAATATGGACGAATTTGCTATGGGTGGCTCCACAGAAAACTCTGCTTATGGAATTACTCATAATGCTTTGGATTATGATAGAGTTCCTGGTGGATCAAGTGGTGGAAGTGCTGTTGCAGTTGCTGGTGGGCTTTGTCCTGTATCGTTAGGCACAGACACGGGAGGTTCTGTTCGTCAACCCTGCTCTTACAACGGAATTGTTGGAATTAAGCCAACTTATGGAAGAATTTCTAGATATGGTGTTGTTGCATTTGCAAGTTCTTTGGAGCAAGTTGGACCTATGACAAAAACGGTAAAAGACAATGCCTATATGTTGGAAATTTTATCTGGAAAATCAACAAACGATGAAACATCTTCTGAAATGCCTGTCATTGACTATTTATCTCAAATTAAAGGAAACATTGATGGTTTGAAAATAGGTGTTTGCAAAGAAGTTCTGGAAGTTATGAAAGGTTTGGAAGTTGAAACTCCTTTCCTAAAAATTCTTGATTGGTTAAAAAACAATGGAGCAAATTTAATTGATGTAAGTTTACCAAACTTTGACTTATGTCTTCCCTGCTATTATATTATTGCACCAGCAGAAGCAACAAGTAATCTTGGAAGATTTGATGGTATTAAGTATTCTGCAAGAAGTGATAAAGCAGAAAATGTTGACCAAATATACACAAAAAGCAGAAGTGAAGGTTTTGGAAAAGAAGTCAAGAGAAGAATAATGCTTGGAAATTTTGTTTTAAGTTCTGGATATTTTGATGCTTACTATAACAAAGCAAAGAAAATACAAATAAAGTTAAAAGAGCAAGCAAAGGAAATTTTTAAAAAATGCGATATTCTTCTTTTTCCTACAACAGCATCTGAAGCTTTTAAGCTTGGAAGTAAAACCGACCCTGTAAGTATGTATAAAGAAGACTTGTTTACAATATCTGCTAATATTTTAGGAATACCATCACTCACCTTGCCTTTTGCAAGTGGAGAAAATAATCTTCCACTTGGAATTCAAATTATGGCAAATAACTTTGAAGAAGGAAAAATTTATAACCTTGCTGACTACATTGAAACAAATTGGAGGTGGAAATAGTATGGAATACGATATTGTAATTGGGCTTGAAGTCCACGCAGAATTAAAAACTGAAAGTAAAGTTTTTTGCTCTTGTAAAAATCAATTTGGAGCAGAACCGAACACAAATTGTTGTCCTGTTTGTATTGGTCTTCCCGGAGCTCTCCCTGTTTTAAACAAAAAAGCAGTTGAACTTGTAATTAAAGCAGGATTAACAATTGACTCGCAAATTAACAACATTGCAGTTTTTGAAAGAAAAAACTATTTTTATCCAGACTTGTCAAAAGCATATCAAATAAGCCAACTAGTAAAGCCAATTTGTGTTGGTGGGCATTTGGATTTAGAAAATAAATCAGTTAAAATCAACAGAATACACCTTGAAGAAGATGCTGGCAAGTTAACACATTTATCAGAAAGTGTAGGAACTTTAATAGATTATAACAGAGGTGGTGTTCCTCTTATGGAACTTGTGACAGAACCAGATATAAATAG
>CALVZZ010000068.1 GCA_944372715.1 uncultured Clostridia bacterium
ATTTCTCAGTTGCAACTACTGTAACAGGAAAAGCTACATTAGCCGGAACTGATGGTGAAACAATAAAAACATACACAGAGGGTGCAAATGGTAAGGTGGCAACTGAAGAGGAAACAGCTACATACGATTGCAAAACAGCAACTTTTGGTGCTGCTGGTGACACAGTAGTATATACAGCTTCTTTTGTAAACTATTCAGAATTTGCTGTAACAGTTACAGTTACTTTACCAAGTGTAGTAACAAAAGCTGGTAAAACATTAACAGAAGTTACTGGTACTACATCAATTGAACTTCCTGCTGCAACATCTGCAACTCCAGACCCAGTAACACATAAAATTACAATTAAACTTTTGAGAACTGATACATCATTCACAGCTTCAGAAGGTGGTGTTGAAATTACTTATGCAGCAACAGCTAAAGCTTAATAATCTCTTAAAGCGTCAAATATAAGAGAAAAAATAATTTAATAAAGTCCTAAAAAATTTCTTTTCAGTAAATTTCTTAATAAAATAAAAGTTTGGATTACCAAACTTTTATTTTTTTTATTTATTTTTAATCATTTTTTTTATATATTTTTAATTAATTTATATTTTATTTTATAGATTTTATTTTATATATTCTATATATTTTTATATATTTTCAATTAATTATTTATTTTTCCAAATAAATTAATTTTTTCAATTAAATATTTTGTTACTTCTTCTTTTGCATTTCCCAAATATTTTCTTATATCAAATTCCTTTGGATTTTCTACCAAATATTTTCTTACTGCACCCGTAAAGACAATTCTTAAATCTGTGTCTGTGTTTATTTTGCAAATATTATGCTGATGGCAAGCTTCGTATAAAGTGTTTTCATCAACTCCTTTAGCTCCTTGAACATTACCACCAAATTTATTTATTATTTCTACATATTCTTGTGGAACACTTGAAGCTCCGTGCAAAACAAGGGGAGTGTTTGGAATTGTTTTTTCAATTTCTGATAAAATTTCAAAATTTAATTTACTTTCACCCTTAAATTTATATGCACCGTGACTTGTTCCTATGGCAACTGCTAAGCTGTCACAACCTGTTTCTTCCACAAATATTTTTGCTTCATTTGGGTTTGTATATTTGCTTATTTCTGAATGGACATCATCTTCAACACCAGCAAGTGTTCCAAGCTCAGCTTCAACAAAAACATTTTTTCTATGTGCATATTCACAAATTTCTTTTGTCAATTTAACATTTTCATCAAATGGTTTATCTGATGCGTCAATCATAACACTGTCAAAACCTAAGTCAACCATTCTTTTAATCAAATCAAGATTTTTCCCGTGGTCTAAGTGAAGATATACATTTGCATTATTTTTGCAAGCATTAAACATTGCAATGCATTCTTTTTCTCCCATATATTTTAATGCACCTTCACTAACACTGCAAATTGTTGGTGAGTTTGTTTCTTTACTTGCATCTATAATTGCTTTTAGCATTTCCAAATTGACAAAATTAAAAGCTCCTATTGCATAATGTTCATTTAATGCTTTTAGCATTTCACTTTTCATAATATCTCCTTATTTGATAATACAACAATTTTTAATATTTTGCAAATATTTAACCAGACAAGCTCATAGAAATATAGTATGAAAAAGTTTATTGTTTTGCTATGTTTTTGTTTATTAATTTTACCCATTCAATCTGGATGTAGTTTTTCATTAAATTCTGCCGTTAAATCAAATATGTCTGAAATAAGGAAGAATGTTTTTGAAGCAGAAAATGAAAAGTTTAAAGTTAGTTTTATGTCTGGGCAAAGAGAAAATCCTTATTATTATGATGGAGTGTCTGAAAAGAAGTGTGATTTTGGTATTTTTACTGTCTATTTCAAAGAGTTTGTAGGGGCATTAAAAGTTCCTTTTATTGCAACAATAAATGACCAAAAATATGAGGGGGTTCTTGAAAAAAATCCGTTCAATGAAAGTTATATGGTGGACATAGAAAGATCTGTTTCTGATGAAGATAGTATTATGATACAAATTGATAATAATTCTGCTATTTCTCTTTCTAATATTTCTTCATCTTGGAATATTTCTTGGCAAGATGCTCTTGACATTGGAATAAAAGAATTAAATGAAGAATTAAAATCTGTTTATATAAAAGCTGTTTTTAATGGTGAATGTTATTTAAAACCTATAACTGACGATAATTTTATATCTGGAGAATACTTTTGGGCATTTATACTTGTAAATACTAGATTTGAAAGGTTTACAGTTGTTTTTGATGTAAATTCAGGTGAAGTGCTTGTTAAGAATAAAACCGTTTGACAAATTTAATTAAAAAAAATAAAATAATATTATGAAAAATAAAATTGATGAAAAAAAGGAAAAAGCATTTTTAATTGGGGTTACTTTTAAAAATAATATTTCTTATGAAAACGATTTAAAGGAACTTGAAAGACTTTCAGAAACAGCTGGTCTTGAAGTGGTTGGGCAAGATGGACAATATATAAGAGAAATTAATCCTGCAACACTTTTAGGAACGGGCAAGCTTGAAGAAATTAAATCAGAAATTTCAACTTGTGATGCAAATGTTGCGATTGTTGATTATGAAATTTCAGGCTCACAAGCAAATAATATTTCAGAATTGTTAGGAGTTAAAGTGATTGACAGAATGGCATTAATTTTAGACATCTTTGCTCAGCGTGCAACATCTAATGAAGGAATGCTTCAAGTGGAGCTTGCTCAGTTAAAGTATTCACTTCCAAGGCTCAATGCAATTCAGGGAACAAGTGGCAGATTTGGTTCTGCTGGTGTTGGAATGAGAGGCCCAGGAGAAAGCAAGCTTGAAATGGACAGAAGGGCAATAAAACTTAAAATTCAAAAGCTTGAAAAAGAAATTGAAAAGATAAAAGGGCAAAGGCAATTAAAAAGGCAAAAAAGAAATTTAAGTGGCAAGAAAAAAGTTGCAATTGTGGGATATACTAACTCTGGTAAGAGTACACTTTTAAACACGATTTCCAAAGCTGGAATTTATGCTGATGACAAGCTTTTTGCGACACTTGAAACTACAAGCAGAAATGTTTGGCTTGGAGATGATAAGCAAATCATACTTACCGATACAGTAGGTTTTATAAATAAGCTTCCACATATGCTTGTTGACGCATTTGCTTCAACTTTGGAAGAAACCTTAGATGCAGATTTGATTCTTCATATAGTTGATTTGTCTAATCCAGATTACAAAAGGCAAGTTGAAACTGTAAATAAAACTTTAATGGATATTGGTGCAGGGGAAATTCCTACAATTGTTGCTTATAACAAATCTGATAAATTGCACGAAGTTATAACTTTGGGTGAAAATGAAATTGTGATTTCTGCTAAAACAGGTCAAAATATTTAATAATTTAAAGAAATCATTAAAAAAATGATATAAATATTAAAAAAATCAGTTGTAAAATGATTTTTTTGATTGTTAACATATAGCGTACTTTCAATTACGAGATTTTTTATTTTAACATCTTTTTTTAT
>CALVZZ010000069.1 GCA_944372715.1 uncultured Clostridia bacterium
CAGGAACAGCTTCAAAAGCATAATCACCATCAATAGATAGGGAAATTTCATCAATTGTTTCTCTGCTCACTTGTGCACCTTTAATTTTTACACCACCTTGAGAAAAATCGTCACTTTCCAAGATAAAATTATAATTTATTGTCTTAGTGTTAATTGTGTAAAGTCCAGAAGTTAAGCTAGAAATTTGTATTGTTGTGCTATATTCTCCATCATTTCCACTTTCATTTTTTAAATTTGTTTCATCTTTTTTGATGTTACTAATTTTATAATATAAACTTTTTTCTTCTTTAATTTTAGCAGAAATTCTTACATTTTCTCCAAAATTAAAATCTAATAAATCTGATGAAGAAAAAACTACGTCATTAATTTTTATTTCAACATAATCAGGTGCTGACACACTAATTGAAAATTTTTCAAACACTTGTAACACTATATGGTTATCAGCTTTAACACACCAAGTTGTATCAAAATCCCAAGGATATATAGAGTCCCACATTGTTGAATTTTTAAAAGTTGTTGTTTCTTTTAAAATACTCACATCGCTTAATAAAGAACAATTAGTTAAATTGTAGGAAGACAGTTCTCCAACCAAGTCCCCTTCATTTCCAAAAGCATAGTTGTAGGAAATACTTTTATAGTCAGGTAAATAAACACCAGAAGAAATTTTTCCAATAAGCAAACCAATTTTTGGCTGAATATCAATATTTATTGTACTTGCAGTCATTTTTAAGTATGTAAAATTGTTTATAATTTTACCTTTCAAAATTAAACCAACTAAACCACCAACATAAATATTATAAATAGGTTGTAACTCTGTTCCGTCATCATCTTTAGTTACAGTTACTTCAATTAAATTTTCATTACTTGAATTATATACAAAGGAGTTATTTATAATACCATTTTGCATTTTACCAACAAGACCACCTACAACAATTTCTGTTGCTGTCAAGCCTTTTCCTGTTGCTTTAATACTAACATTAGAATAGCAATTTTTAATTTCTGTACCTAGTGCACTTCCAATTAAACCACCAGCATAGATTGATTGTTTCGATTCAACATTAATATAGCCAGAAACAACTACATTTTCAATTGTAGAACCTTCGGAATAATTAGCTAAAGCCCCTACAGTATTTAATGTAGAAGAAGTGTTCCATACAATATTCAAGTTTTTAATAGTTGCCCCAACAAGTTTGTCAAATAATCCATCATCATCTTCATTCACAGTTTGAGATAATGTAATAGTGTGTCCTTTCCCATCTAATGTTCCACTAAAAGTTATCTGTTCAAAACTGCTTATAGTTATATCATTGTTTAAATAAAAACTATTTGAAGAATTATTTAATGTGTCATAAAAATCACCTATTATAGGAGTACCTTGTGTTGTTGATGTGTCAACTCCCGTTAATGCATTATTTATTATTAATCCATCATCATTTAAAGCATAAGTGTTTTTGAAATTGACAAAAGAAAAACAAAAAACTGTCAAACAAAATGCAAGAATAAAGCACATTATTTTTTTCAAAATGAACACCTCACTATTTGTATTATTTTATCTAAATATAACATAATTATTAAATTAAACAAAATTATTTTGACATTTAATAATATTTTTTTGACAATTTTCTAATTAATTTTTCTTTATCTTTTTGAACATCAGTTTTATTATTAATTTTTTTAGGCACTTCTGGCCTACTTGAAATGTAGTACCTTAATTCATCTAAGGCGTGGTCATCTTTCTTTACAGGATTGTCACCATCACCCCAAAAATAACCTTTAATTTCTCTAATTAAATTTACACAATTTTTAAAAATAAATAATTTTGCTTTTCCATCGGCATTTTTTAAATAACTTTTAACTCTAGAAATTCCAGAAAAAAGATTTTTATCAACCCTTGGATTTGTTAAAATTCCATTATCATAAAAAAGCTCAACAACACTTTTTTCAGCTGAAAGTGTTCTTTGATTTGCAGCACTGTCAATTAATGTTGAAATCATACCATTACTTGCTCTAAACCACCCCAACCTATTTGATATTTCCTTTATTTTATTTGAATGATAGATAATATCTTTTTTTGCTTCATAATGTTCAGCTATAACATAAACATTTCCATCATAATCAACTGCATACCAATGTGCAGACAAAGGATTATTTAACCCTGGATCAATAGAAATATTATCATACCATTCCTTTGGTACATCGAATGGTTCAATCACGTGTATATTTTCATCAAATTCAGAATATACTTGTCCTCCATTGTTTATAAATCGTCCATATTTTCTGCTTTCAAGTTCTGATGCGCTCATACTTTCTGTTAATAATTTTATTTCATTTTTATCTAAAAAAGGATTATCTTCCCATTCTATGTGTTCACACCAAACCTCAGGATTGTTTTTTTCATTTAAGTATATTTCGTTGTAGACCCAAGTCAATCCTTTTAGTGGTGTCATAGTGCCAAAAATATCACCTTTTTTATCAAAAACTCTCATCATACATTCATAATAAATATCTTCTGGTGGTTCTTCGTCAAACCAAACAAAGTCCACACTTGCACCTTGAAACTTTTCTCGACCTTGATCTGCACTTTTAAAATATATTTTACTATTAAGCCCAGATTCATTTTTTAAAATAATGTAATCAATAACACCATTTTCGTAACCATCTTTTCTTCCTTCAACCATACAAACATCAACAATCCAATCAGGATTAATATAATGTAAAATTTTGCTTTGTGCAACCTCTCTTTGAACTTGACGAGAAACAGAAACCACCCAACCAACAACGCTTTTTTTATTTTTTTTAAATGGATGATTTCCCCTTGCAAGCCAAACACTTTCAACAGCTCCACATTCAGTTTTCCCACTTCTATTGCCACCAAAAACCCATCTATTTCTTTTATTACACTTGTGAAATATCATTTGTTTTTGATGTACAACTTTTCCTGTGTTGTATCTTAAAAGAGCATTTTTTGAATATCGTTTATTAAGCTCATTGCTAATTACATATAATTTTTTAATTATATCTTTCAAATTTACCCCCTAATACAAAAAAAATCGCAAAAAGGCAAAATCTAACAAAAAAATAGATGCCAATTTTACGATTTTAGATTTAAAATATTTCAATGAAAATATTAGTCTTATTAATATTTGCTTTTTTGAGCATTAATTACAGAGCAAAAATAGACTTTGTTAATGCATCAAGCGAAGAAATTATTTATGCAAGAATAACAACTAACAATGTTTGCTTTTACTCTGCTCCTAATGATAGCTCTGCTTTATTTTATTTGCCAGATTCTTACTTTGTACATCTTTTAGATAATGCTGACGAATATTTTTGT
>CALVZZ010000070.1 GCA_944372715.1 uncultured Clostridia bacterium
AGTTATGAAGGAAAAAAATGTTCAATGTACTTTTTTTTTTGGGGTTATGTGGGCATGAAACAATGAAGATCTTATGAAGAAAATCATTCAAGATGGTCACGAACTTGGAAATCACGGTTATTATCACAAAGACCACGATAAAATTTCAAAAGAAAAAAATGAGCAAGAAATTTATCAAACTCACGAAATTGTTAAAGCTTTGACAGGTGTGGAAATGCATTTATTTGCACCACCTAGTGGAGCATACAATCAAACAACACTTGATGTTGCAAAATCTTATGGTTATCAAACAATTATGTGGACCAAGGATACAATAGATTGGAAAGATAATGATACTAATCTAATTTACGAAAGAGCAATAAAGAATTCTCAAAACGGAGATTTAATTTTAATGCATCCAACAAAAAATACGCTTGAAGCTTTACCAAGTATTATAGATTACTATCAAACAAATGATTTTAATTTAGTAACTGTTTCTGAAAATATTAAATAAATTTATGACGAAATTAATTTTCGTCTTTTTTCAATATATTGTATGTATTTTATTTAAAATAATACTATGTGTTGTATATGTATTTATATTTTATTATATATATTTTTTTTAGATACAATTATTTTTGTAAATCGTTTGTTTTTTTTATATAGTGTGATAATATTAAAACAAAGGTGGATAAAAAAATGCAAGAACCAAATGTAAAAATAAATTGTCATAGTAGTATTTGTATTGATGATAATATATTTATTGATCCTTTTAATGTTAATGAAAAAAAATTTGCCAAAATTATTTTTATAACTCATTCACATTATGATCATTTAGATTTAAAGTCAATTAAAAACCTATTAAACGAAGAGACTGTTATTGTTTGTACAAAAGATAGCGAACGAATTATCAAACAAAGTGGAATAAAAAACAAGATTATAATTATATCTCCTAATGAAAAAGGAAATGTTGGTGATATTCAGTTTGAAACTTTTCCAGCTTATAACATTGGACATCATCATTTTAAAGAAAATGGATTTGTTGGTTATACAATAATAAAAGACAAGGTGAGATATACAATTTGTGGAGATACTGATGTTACCCCAGAGTTGAAAAAAATAAAAACTGATGTACTATTAGTGCCTATCGGTGGCACATATACAATGGATGTAAAAGAAGGTGCAAATTTAACCAATATTATTAAACCAAAATTTGTAATACCAACGCACTATAATTTTATTGAAGGAACAGCTGGTAAAGAAGTAGAAAACTTATTTGCAAAACTTGTTGATAAAGATGTTATAGTTTTAATTAAAATCAAATAGAGGTGTAAAATGAATGAAACATTAAAAACATTAATGACAAGAAGAAGTTGTAAAAAATTTAAACCTGATCAAATAAAAGATGAAGAGCTTGACTATATTTTAAAAGCTGGAACAAATGCTCCAACAGGAAGGGGATTGCAGTCCCCTATAATTATTGTTATTCAAGATAAGGATACAATTAAAAAAATTGCGAAATTAAATTCTAAAATAATGGGAGCTAAGGATGTTGATCCATTTTATGGGGCACCAACACTTATCATTGTTTTGGCTGATAAAAACATTGGTACATATGTTGAAGATGGAAGTTTAGTTTTAGGAAATTTAATGAACGCAGCTTTTAGTTTAAATGTTGGTTCTTGTTGGATACACAGAGCAAAGGAAGAATTTCAAACAAAGGAAGGTAAAGAACTATTAAAATGTTGGGGCGTAAGCGATAACTATATTGGTATTGGGCATTGTGTTTTAGGTTACCCAGCAGAAGAATATAAAATTCCTGCACCTAGGAAAAAAGATTATATTCGATTTATAAAATAACTATGCAAAGCTTTTTGTTTGTGATATAATTAACATATGGAAACAAATAAGAAAATACCATTAGCCGAAAGAATGCGACCAAATTCATTTGATGATTTTGTTGGACAAGAACATATTGTTGGTAAAGGTACACTTTTAAGAAGAGCAATTGAAATTGGTGAACTTGGAAGCTGTATTTTTTATGGTCCACCCGGAACAGGGAAAACAACTCTTGCAAATATTGTTGCTAAGCAATTAAAAGGGGAATTCAGAAAATTAAATGCTGTTTCAAGTGGTGTTGGTGATGCAAAAGAAATTATTAAAGAAGCAGAAAGATTAAAAGAAATGTTTGGAACACAAACATATCTTTTGTTGGATGAATGTCATAGGTGGAATAAAGCACAAAGTGACTGCGTTTTGGAAGCAATTGAGAAGGGTAGTATTATTTTTATTGGCTCTACAACGGAAAATCCATTTACAAGTATGACAAGAGCTATCGTTTCAAGGTGTAGGGTATTTGAGTTTAAAGCTCTTGAAGATAAAGATGTAATTAAAACTTTAACAAGAGCATTAAAAAATGATGAAATTTTATCAAAAATGCCAATTATTGTTGAAGAAGACGCATTAAAACATTTTGCTTGGGCATCTAGTGGAGATGTTCGAATGGCTTTGAATGCTCTTGAACTTGCAATTTTAACCACACCATTTAATGAAAAAAAAGAAATATATATAGATAAAATTACTGCTGAACAATCAATACAAAAAAAGGCACTTTCAATTGATGAAAATCAATATTATGATATGCTAAGTGCATTTTGTAAATCTATTCGTGGTTCAGACACAGAAGCTGGATTGTATTGGGCTCAAAGAATGATTAAGGCAGGAATTGATCCTATGATTATTGCTAGAAGGCTGGTTGCTCATTCAAGCGAGGATATAGGAATGGCAGATAGTAATGCGCTTCTATTATCTACTAGTGCTATGTATGCCGTAGAAAAGATGGGCGCACCAGAAGGATTAATTCCACTATTTCACGCTATAATCTATGCTTGTGAAGCTGAAAAGTCAAATTCAGTTATCATTGCAAGAGATTTGGCAAGTGAAGATGCTGAAAATGTAAAAGATGATAATGTCCCAGATTATTTAAAAAATCATCCTAGTACTAATGATACAAAACATATAAAATATAAATATCCACACGATTATGGTGGATACTGTAAGCAGACTTATATGCCTGAAAAGCTTAAAGATAGGGTATATTATAAACCAAGCAAAAATGGAAAGGAAAAAAACTTAATTAGAAAAAAATTTAAAAGCAATTAAAAAATCTTAGCTGAGCTAAGATTTTTTATAATTTAGGTTCAAAATTTTCAAATATTATGTTATCACAAAATTTAACAACTTTCATATATTCTTCCTGACTTCTTACAGTCCAAGCAATAAGTGGCAAGGACCTATATTTTCTTACAAATCTATTTGGCAATGCTTTTGCTTCATAAGAAATAAAATGTGGCTCGCTTACTTTTTTATTTAAAATCATTCTTTTTAGAAAAAGCTTTTTTAAAAATGATAATTTTTCGCCCTTAAAATATCCAGAAAGTTGTCCTCTTAAAACTTCTGGTGCATTAATTTTAAACCATTCTAAAACATATGGATTGAAGGATTGTATTGCATATTCGCCGTTGTATTGTTTCAATTTAGAATATAAGGCACTTTCCAGCTCTCCAACTTTGTTTGTATTTTTTATTTCCAAAAGTATAGGAGTTCTTCCATCAACAAATTTTAAAAATTCATCAAGAGTTGGTATTTTTTGATCTGTTCCTGAAAGCTTTATTTTTTCTAAATCTTCTTTTTTCAAATTTTTAACATAACCATCTTGACCTGTCATTCTTTGAAGTGAGTTATCGTGAAATATAATTAAAGTTCCATCTGAAATTTGATGAACATCTGTTTCTATTGGATATCCTTGTTTTATTGCATTTTCAAATGCTAGCAAAGAATTTTCAGGCGCTTTGTCATCGTGAAGACCTCTGTGAGCTATATAATCTTCAACCAACCAAGTTTTAAATAAATCCATACATATTCCTTTTAATAAAAATTATCATATCATAAATTTTATTTATAATAAAACATTTTTTGACAATCTTTTAAAATATTTTATGCAACATTAAAAAAAATAATATACTTTAATGTTTAATTTATGTATAATTAGTTCTATGGATAGACAAGAAAGAATAAGAAATTTTTGTATAATAGCGCATATTGATCACGGCAAAAGTACACTTGCTGATAGATTGATTGAAAAAACAGGTACAGTTTCTAAAAGAGATATGAGTGACCAACTATTAGATAGTATGGAGATTGAAAAGGAAAGGGGAATAACAATAAAACTTACTCCAACAAGAATGTTTTATAATTATAATGGCGAAGAGTATATTTTAAACTTAATTGATACTCCTGGACACGTTGATTTCACTTATGAAGTTTCCAGATCTTTGGTTGCTTGCGAAGGTGCAATTTTAATTGTAGATGCAAGTCAAGGAGTTGAAGCACAAACTTTAGCTAATAGCTATCTTGCTCTTGATAACAATTTGGAAATTTTACCTGTTATAAACAAAATTGATCTACCAAGTGCTAGGCCAGAAGAGGTGAAAAAAGAAATTGAAGATGTTATTGGGCTTCCAGCTGATGATGCTCCACTTATTTCTGCAAAAGAAGGAATAAACATAGACCAAGTGTTAGCACAAATTATTGAAAAAATTCCTCATCCTAAAGGAAATATACAAAAACCATTAAAAGCACTTATATTTGATAGTTTTTATGATAACTTTAAGGGTGCAATAAGCTTAGTTAGAATTTTTGACGGCGAAGTTAAGGTTGGAACAAAAATAAAGATGATGGAAACAGGGAAGACTTATGAAGTTACAGAAGTTGGAGTGTTTACACCATCAATGAGACCTGTTGAAATTTTGCAAGCAGGTGATGTTGGATATATTGCTGGAAGCATAAAAAATGTTGCTGATACCAAAGTGGGAGACACAATTACAAATGCTGAAAATGGGGCAAAAGAACCATTGCCGGGTTATAAATCGGTTCAACCTGTTGTATTTTGTGGAATATTCCTAGCAGATGGCTCAAAATTTAATGATTTAAAAGATGCCTTAGAAAAGTTAAAATTAAATGATGCATCATTAGTTTATTCACCAGAAGTATCAAATGCTTTAGGTTATGGTTTTAGATGTGGATTTTTAGGACTTCTACATATGGAAATAATAACTGAAAGGCTAGAAAGAGAATTTAATTTGGAAATCATAACAACGGCACCTGGTGTAAACTACAATGTTTACAAAACAAATGGAGATATGATAGAAGTAACAAATCCAGCAAATCTTCCAAAACCTGAAGAGATTGATAGATTTGAAGAACCTATTTGTAAATTACATATTTATACACCACCAGAATATGTTGGATCAATTATGGAATTGTGTAAAGAAAAGCGTGGTGAATTTATAGATATGCAGTACTTGGATAAAATGAGAGTAAAAATGGATTATAAAATGCCATTAAATGAAATGATATATGATTTTTTTGATGGGCTTAAATCAAGAACAAGGGGCTATGCAAGCTTAGATTATGAAATGGCAGGTTATGAACAAAGTGATTTAATAAAATTGGATATTTTATTGAATGGTGAAATTTGTGATGCTTTAAGTTTAATTGTGCATAGAGATTGTGCTTATCAAAAAGGTAGGTCAATTGTAGAAAAATTAAAAAATGTAATTCCAAGACAGATGTTTACAATTCCTATTCAAGCATCAATTGGAAATAAAATCATTGCAAGGGAAACAATAAGTGCTCTTAGAAAAGATGTATTGGCAAAGTGCTATGGTGGTGATATAACAAGAAAGAGAAAATTATTAGAAAAACAAAAAGAAGGTAAAAAAAGAATGCGACAGGTTGGAAGTGTTGAGCTTCCAAGTGAAGCTTTTATTAGCATTTTAAAAAATGATTATGATAATTAAAACAGGCATATATGTACATATTCCATTTTGTGAAAGTAAGTGTTTTTATTGTAATTTTGTTTCTGCAAATTATTCAGCTGAGATTAAAGAAAAATACATTGAAGTTTTGTTTAAAGAAATTGAAACTGTTTCAACCAAAAGGACAATTTATTCAATTTTTATTGGAGGTGGCTCGCCATCAGTTTTAGATGGTGAAATCATTATTAAGTTGCTAAACAAAATTTATAGCTGTTTTAAAGTTAGTAAAAATGCTGAAATTACAATTGAATGTAATCCCAATTCTTTGACTTATAAAAAACTTGTAGAATATAAAAAAGCTGGTATAAACAGAATTAGCATTGGAGTTCAAAGTTTAAATGACGATGTTTTAAAACTAATTGGACGAAAACATAATAAAAAGCAAGCATTAGATGCAATAAAATTAGCAAAAGACGTTGGGTTTAATAATATTAA
>CALVZZ010000071.1 GCA_944372715.1 uncultured Clostridia bacterium
TCTGTTGTGTTGTTTGTGCTGTTAAATCCTGTTACAGCACTGCTTTCCTGACCACCACTTGTAACATCTGGTATTGATGTTCTACTGAAATCTGAATAGTTTGTTACATACACTTCAATTTGTATGAACTTTAACATTGGCGCAAAAACTATGTTGTCTATTTCCCAAGAAGGTATTGGAAAATTCCCACTTGGTTCATCTGTACTATTATCAAAGTTTGTTTGTGGTTCTAAGGTGTACCTTGGGTCATTTGTTATAGGCTCTAATGAGTTTATATCTTTTCCCCTAAACACTTGTCCACTTATTTCAACAAACACTCCTTCTGGAGCAAAGGTAAGGTTGCCGTATAAGTTAAAATTTACTATCACTGCTGCCCATATTCCTACAAGCAACATTGCCAAACTTAAACACAATGTTGATATCATTGCAATTAGCTTTGTTCTCTTCATCTCTTTTCCACCTTTTTTGTTATATTTTCTACAAAATATTACTTTTTATTAATTGACGAAGTCATTTTACCCCCCCCGCATTTTTGTCAAGCGAAATTATACACTTTTCTACTTTTTTATTTTTCCTTTCCTTTCACTTGACAAAAATGCAATTTTATAAGGCTTAACATATAAAAATGGTTGTTATTGACATAACAACCATAAATTTTTTATATCATAAAGTTTTGCGTTTTTTCTTACAAATATAAAGGAAAAATGTTATTAAAGCTAAACATATTATTAACAATATACCAATAAGTTTTAAAAACCATAAGGACAACAAAGTTGGATTGATTTCCCTTTCAAGCATATTTGACACAAAATCTTTGCTTATCATAAGATTATAAACAAAATTATTTACATTTTCCATATTAGAATAAAATTTTTCTCCAAAAACTTCTTCTATTGTTTGAATGTTATCACTATTGTGCATAATTTTGTCTTGTCCTTCCGTTTCAAAAAAACCAAATCCCGTTGCAGACAAATTACCTGCAAAAAATGTTAAAGAATTTATACCCTTTTTAAGAAAACTTGCGTTGTCTGAATTAAGTCCTATGTGATTATAATTTATTCCAAAAGCTGAAGTGTTAGAATAAAGTTTATCTTTGCCCAATTTTGTAATTTCAAAATTTTTTGCAAAGTTATCAATGTAATTTCCATAAATGGTTTTTAAATCGTAATGATAATAATACAAATTATCGCCAGCACCAATAGAGTCTAAGTTAATATACAAAATTATATTATCTAAAATTTTCTTTTGTAAACTATTCAAAAAATACTCTGAACCTTTAAGTCCTATTTCTTCTGCCCCAAAAAAAGCAAATATGATATTATAATTAAGATTTGCGTCTCTTAATAATGATGTCAAATTTAAATTTGTTAAAACTCCACTTGCATTATCATTGATTCCAAAACTTTTATTTTCTACAAATACATTATCATAATGTGCTCCAATAATAACATAGTATGGAGAATTGTTATCAACAAATCCAATAACATTTTGTGAAGATTGATTATTAACTTTGAATTTTTGTATGTAATTATCAAAAAATGGATTAATATTAAATTCTTCAAGCTTTTCCATTATATAATTTGCTGTGCTATTTTCCCCAACAGAACCAGCTGTTCTATCTTTATATGTTTGATTAAAATTTTGAACTTCTTCTTTGCAAAAAGAAATTATTGTTGGTTTTTGAAAATTGCACAAGCTAATAATAATTGCAATTATAAGCATAATGAAAGAAATAGTTTTTTTCATACAATCCCCCACATCAAAACAAAAACCACTAGAAATATGAAACAATATGAAAAATAAAATATAGAATTTTTTAAATTGTACATTTTTTTTAATATTATAAAAGCTAAAACAAAAATTGTATAAATAGTAACAATACAAAATAAAAGCAGAAAATATGAAGTAAAAAAATTTAACATTAATAAGATATTAAATATTAAAAAATATAATAAATTAAAAAAAATGAATAAAAATCTAAATATGTTCTTAAAATTTGTTATATTAATATTTATTTTAAACTCTTTATTTTGAATTAAATAAAATAAAAATAAAAGGGATTCAAAAATAATGTAATATAAAAATCCACAACCCAAAACATAAAGTATGCAAATTAATATATTTGAAGATGAAAACATTGTTTTTGCATTAAAATAAGTACTTATACAAAACGAAACATAACAAAGAAACATTAAAATAAAATATTTCAAACCTTTAAATTCTGCAATCTTTTTCATTTTATCTCCAAAATTGAAAAGATTAAGAAATGCACTCCATTAACTGCATTCATTTGTCCAGATTTAATCAAATATTCAGTATCTAAAATTAATTCCATTATTTTCTTCAAATTTTTAGCAGTAAAATTTTCAGCTTGTTCTCTTGCTTTTATAATAGAATACTCTTTAACTCCCAAAATTTTTGAAATTTCTAAACTGCTTTCGGTTGAAATTTTAGCAAAGAACAATCTTCTGAAATGTCCAGCTAGAAGAGATACAATCATTAAAGGCTCTGAATTTTCAAGCATAAGTTTCAAAGTTTTTACTGCCCTGCTTGATTGTTTTTTTGACAATGCGTCAGAAAGTTCAAAAACACTATAATCATCGTTCTTTGTAACTAAATTTATAACATCATTGGCATCTATATTTCCATTTTCTCCAACATAGTCGCTAAGTTTTTTCAATTCCGTCATAAGTTTAGAAATGTTAAAAGAACAATTTTCAACAAGTAGCTTTATTGCAGAATTCTCTATTTTTATATTTAATCCAGATAAATAATCGGTTATTATTTTAGACAAGTCTGAAAAATTTAATGGTTTACATTCAATTAATTTTGATTTTATGGTGGAAAAATTTTTATTATTATCAATAACAACTAAAATACAATCTTTGTTTGGATTTTTCGAATAATCAAAAAGTTTTTGTTTATCAATTTCTGTAACTTTATTCACATCTTTAAGAATAACCAACCTTTTTTCTGCAAGAAAAGGTACTTGATTACAAGCATTGATAATATCATCTACAGAAAAATTTTCATCATCAAAGATTGTTTGATTCAACTCAATATAATCTTCTCCACAGAAATGTTTAAACTCATTTAAAACACCATCAATTTGAAGAAAATCACTTCCAACAACTCTATAAATATTTTCTAATGGTAAACTGACATAAGATTTCATAAAATATTAACCTCCCCAAAATTATTTTTTTCCAAATTCACAGAAAAGCTACCAAATTTTTTTATTGGAAAGCAATCTTTATCATTCGTATTTTTTGTAATATAAAAATCACTAATGATTTCTTCTTTCAAATTAATGTCACTATAATCACAAACCAAAATTACATTATTATTCATCAATTCATAACCTATATCCAAAATTTGATAATCTTCAAGTTTTTCAAAAGGATATAGAATTGTATTGTTATCAACATTAAAGGAAAATGCAATGGCTTTGTTATCATACTTATAAAACTTTATTTCAATATTGTCAATAAGGAAATTATCTGAAATTAAGTTTGAAAAATTTACAACATCTTCATTAGAAATAAAGTAATCTACATTATATTTGTAAAATTTTAAACAATTCTCACCTTCTTCGCTTAACTCCCCAACATAAAAAACTTTGCCATTTGCAGTAATAAGGGCATTAGAAGATTTTGAATCAATATAAGTAAAAGTATAAGTATTTGGCGTTGCTGGTAAATTTATAGCAACTGAATAACAAAATGCAACACAAATTAAAACGCAAAAAATTGGAATTTTAATTTTTCCTTTTAACATAACAAATAAAAAAAGAAAAAATAAAGAAATA
>CALVZZ010000072.1 GCA_944372715.1 uncultured Clostridia bacterium
AGAATTTTTGCAAAATTTCTATAATGAAAATGAAGATTGGTTACTCAGTTTTATAAATTCAAAGCCAGAACAAAAATATGGAATTTTGGAAGCCATAATTCAGTTTAATACAATGAAGGGCGTTGCACTTTTAATTGATAATTTTACTAATGAACAACTAGAAGAAGAATTAGAAAATAGTTTGCAAATCATAAAAGAACACAAAAGAGATATTTTAACCTATATGGATAGGGAGTTAACACAAGCAAGTGAAGATAAGTTGATTAAGTTTACAAAAATTCTACTTTCTATGGACAACGATCCAGAAATAGTTTCAAGACTTAAAGATTTGTATGACAGAACTGAGTTTGAAAGTGTAAAAGAACTTATTTCTAATAAATGGGGAATTTCAGAAACGATGAATATAAAAACTGAAAAACAGTTTTTGTATGCAGTTAGAAGAAAAATAAAAGAACCACAGGAAAGAAGCTTAGGAGTTCCATTTGATAATTTCAATGTAAAATTAAAAAGTGGTTATCCAGCAGATAATGCTGTGTATACATTTATTATCTATCTTTTTAAAGAAGAAAAAAATTTAAACAATTTATCAAAATTAAAAGTGTTAAGGACTAATATTTTAGATGAAACTTCACTTTATGATTTTGCATATAAAATGTTTAAGGTATTATCAAGCAAGCAAGATATTAATCAAGCAAAATGGTGTATCAGAATGTTTTGTCTGTTTGCCAATGATGAACTTTTAAAGGAAATATATGAATTTTTAATTGATTTATTTAAGCAGGGAAGAAACAAGGAGGGTAGATACTTAGCACTTTGTTTAATCCATTGTGGCTACAAAGATATTGTAGATGTATTTAAAAGACTTTTAACCATTAAAAATGAATATATTGTTGAAAACATTGATTTCTTTATCAATGAACTAGCTAAGGTTATTGAAATAGATAAAAATGAACTTTTAGATATGCTTGTTCCAGATAATTATAATGAAGAAGAACTTTATAAACAAAAAATAAGACTTTATGATGCGTTTATTAGTGGAAGATTGTATTCAAATAAAGAGTTTGAAAATTTGTTTTTAAATAATCCTATTTATAATGAATTGGCACAAAATTTAGTATTTGGTGAATATAAATTTGGTCGATTACATAATGCATTTATAGTAGAAGGTAAAGAAATCAAATTTTTAATTGGTAAAAAGTTACAAGAACAAGAGGTGGAAGGAATAGATGGTAAAATTGGCATAGGGATTGTGCATTCCTTAGATTGTGATTTTAGATATGAAAAAATATTTGACTACTTTAAAAATCCACCATTTACTCAATTTAAAAATATAAATTTTGATGTTTCAGAAGCAAATAGATCTAGTGTTTCTGTCAATCGTTTTATAGGAACATTTGTTAATTGTAAAAAATTTATAGAAAATATGCAAAAGTATGGTTTCATAGTAAATAAAACGGAAGATGAAGTTGAGTTTACATCAATGGTTAATGAAATGCCAACATTAAATATTTTAACGGAAGTTGAGTTTGAAAATAGATTGACTGAGAATTCAGCAACTGCAACAATAGGTTCAATAAGATTTTACAACTTAGATTCAACAATGAAAGCTAAAAATAAGTTTATAACAGAAAAGACCAATGCATTAAGTATTTCTGCAATTCCTTATAGATTTTACGATTTTGTTCTAAGCTCAGTGTATTTTTCTAGCATTAAATAAAAAACCAACATTTTTGTTGGTTTTTTATGTTATATTCCTCTTTTTAAATATTACAAGAGAGAGTACATTAAACAATAAAATTATAGAAATTAAATAAATAATACTAAAAATAATATTTCCATCTATAATCATATTGAAATTCAAAAATTCTCCGTTTGTACTAGCATTACCAAAATATTTAAATATGTCTAAATGAGCAAATGGTAAAATTTTAAACCACGATGTTTTTATAAACAACATATTAAACAAAATTGTTATAATATAACAAATAAATGCTGTTAAAACAGATATAGTACTTGATCTAAAAATTACTGAAAGCAACATTGAAATTGAAATATAGAAAATTATATTAAGTATGGTACTTGCAAGGTAAATGAGCAGTGCAATAATTGGATGAACAACTGTGGGTGTTGTTGCATTTATAATAAGTAAAATATTTGGAAGATTAACACCATATAAAATTGAACCAACCACAAAGGATGCGACGAAAGATACAAGAATTAAAATTATCATAAATGCAATACAAGCAATAAATTTACCTATAAAGATTTTATTTCTAGTGTAAGGTCTTATTGCTAGCATTTTCATTGTTTTACCTGTATGTTCTCCTGCTATTAAACCTGCCCCAAAGAATATACAAAAAACTGCTATAATTAAACTTAAAATTTGCATTGCAAAAATTGTAAAGTCATATGCCGTTACATTAAATCCTGCCGTTGCATTAAAATTAAAATTGTTTGCAAAATCTTTATCAAATTGATTATTTTCAAGTAAGAAATCATTTTTGGTTATTTCTTCTTGTAATACATATTTATTAATTTTGTCAAAACCTACATAATAATTTAAGTTGGAATTAGAAATGTTTTCAACTTGAAGTAGGGTGAAGGAGTTTTGTAAATTTGTTTTTGCCATTAAAACAATGGACTTATAGTTAGAGTACATATCATTTAATGTTTCTAAATCTTTCTCATCATTACTGCCTGAATGTGCAACATAAAATTTATCTATATCTTCTTCATAAGTGGAAAGTGTGCTATCTTGATTAGTCACAATTTCGTTATAATACTTTTGAACTACCATATCTATTTTTGTTGCATCCAAATTTATTTCTTGTAAGGTGTTTGTAATTGGGTAAACAAATTCTGAAAAAGTTCTTTCTGTAACAAGAAAATTTCCAAGTTCAATCATATTATCAACAGAATAATTTGTTGTGTTTGCTGGTATATCATTATCTAATTTAGAGAAAAAATTTTTTAATTCTGTAAGTTGATTATAAGTAATAAAAAAATCAATTTTATTTTCTATTGTTGAAAGGTAAGTTTGAATATTTCTTATATTTGTTTTGTATGTTTTTAATTTTTCTTTTATTAATGATAAATTTTTTTCATCTTTTAGTAGTTCGTAATGAAAGTCTTTTAACGAATTATCTGCTGTTGTCAACAAATTTTTTAATACATCTAATTTGGAATCTTCATTGTTTATGTTGTAGGTAAAAGCATTTATTTCATTTACAATACTTGTCAATTCAGTTTGAATGGAATTTTTGTCAGATTGAAATTGTGTATTTATTTCTGTTGTGTTAATTCCTTCATATTTAATTCTTGTATCAGTCCGTAATTGTGGATTGTATAAAATGCTTATTAAAACAAGTGACACAACTAAAAATGCCACCATAATGAATATCGCTGGTCTTTGAAATAATTTGTTAAGTTCAGCTTTTGCCAATCTAAAAACTTTCATAATTTTCCCTTAATTATATTAATTAATGTTTGATTTGTTACCTACAATATTTAAAAACATATCTTCAAGCGAATAATCAACTTCGCCAGCACTATATATAGGAATTTTATGCTTTGTTAAATATACTATTATTTTTGCTAAATCTCCCTCAGAGGCGTTAAAAAGAACTTTATTTCCACAAATGCCAACTTTTGTTTTAAAAGATTCTTGAATCAATTTACCTGCGTAATTAGGAGCGCCAACCTTGATGTAGGTGGAACCATTTTGTGAATATCGTTGTTTAATTTCATTTAAAGTTTTTATCTCAATAAGATTACCATTGTCAATAATTGCAATTCTGTCACATAAGCTTTCCATAGATGAAAGAATATG
>CALVZZ010000073.1 GCA_944372715.1 uncultured Clostridia bacterium
ATATCATAAACCTGATCATACATACTTTCATTCGCATAAGTTAAAGCATAATCAGAATAATCAGTCTGTTTTCCAATTGTTGCAAGTTCTTCAACAATTTTACCTGCGTGAATTCTAACCTGATCAGCCTCGTTTAAGGCACTTTCTTCTGTTTGACCTTCAGATATTGCAATAGTATATGCATTTTCATACACAGTTAAGTAATATCCTTCCATCAACAAATCTTTTCCAGTTAACTCAGCATTTTTATCGTGAGCCAATAAAACATTAACCAAAAGTCCTTTTAACTCATCTAAATCAGTATTCGGAGCAAACTTTTTTATCATATTCCCGTTTGCTTCAATAAAAGCTGTTGATATATTGTTTGCAATTTCTTTTTTAGCATTTTCATCTGGCACTACACCATTTTCAAGTTCATAATTAGCCACTTCATTATCATAATTTGTCAACAAATTTTCAATCATTGTATAACCCATACCAGCAAATGTATCCATTTGATCGTTCGTCTCTGCCGTTGTTACATATAAAGTATAAAGGTCTACGGCATTATCTTTAAGGTATGCTTCTTGATTAGCTTGTGTAAAAACTTGTTTTAAAGAATCTCTTATATTGTTTATACCAAGATTCCCAAGAACTATAATTACAATTGCAAGCATAATACAAGTAGCGACAGTAACTGCACACCACTTTATCCAATTGGCCTTCGCCGTCTGTTTAAATAATGCTTTACTAAACATTTTTCTCCTCCTTATATTCATTTAATACATCACGAAAATATTTTTCCAAATTGTATTTAACTTCTGAAATGAATTTCACATCGAATTGTTTTAACTTTTTAAACAAAGTTGGGACATCATCGTCCACAATTTTTATAGTAACTTGATTGTATTGCTCTTGTATCCTTGTGATATCATATTTTAATTTTTTAAATCTTTCAAAATCCAATGGATTATTAAACTCAATTTTATAATATTTAACATTAGAATTTTTAAGTGCATTTATATCTGCAATATTAACTATATGTCCATTAAATATTAATGCCACCCTGTCGCAAGTAATTTCAAGTTCGTCAAACATCTGACTGCTCATAAGAATTGTTTTACCATTCTTTTTTTCTTCCAACACTAAGTCTAAAAATGTTTCTCGCATAAGTGGATCAAGCCCGGTACTCGGCTCATCTAAAATTAAGCTATCTTTATCTGCCATAAACGAAGCAACAATAGCCGTTTTTTGCTTCATTCCCTTACTCATTCTTTTAAGATTTGCAGTAGGATCAAGTTGCAATCTTTTAATAAGCATATTGGCTTTTTCCATCGACTTTAAACACAACATTTCTGCGTAATTATTCAAAAAAGTTGTCCCAGAATCTAAATCTGGAAAAGCAATTTCTCCAGGAATATACTCAACATATTTCTTAATTTCACAAGCATTTTGCCAAGCATCCATTCCTAAAACTTTAACACTTCCCTGCTTAGTTTTCAAAAAACCCATTATATGCCTAATTATTGTAGTTTTTCCGCTTCCATTAGTTCCAACAAAACCAAACACTTCACCTTTTTTAACATCAAAATTAATATTAAAAACACCTCTTCCAGAGCCATAATCTTTGGTTAAATTTTCAACTTTAATTATTTCTTCCATTTATGCCTCCAAAATCTTTTTCTTCCCTGTAAAATTGCATAAAATAATCTTCAATAGTGAATTTATTTTCTTTAAATGACTTAAAACTAAAATCTGAAATTTCATCAACAAATTCATTAATGTCAGCATCATTAACGGCAAAACACAATGTTTTAGTTTTATCATCTTTAGAAATTATCTTTATACTGTTAACATTTTTATTTCCCTTCTTTGAAGCAAACTTTTTAAGTGCATTATCATAAGATATTTTACTTTTAAAAATAATCTCAAATGTTTTATTTTTATTATGTTTAATATTAGAAGCTTTAAATGTTGAAACAATTTTACCATCTTTTATTATAGAAATAATATCACAAGTCGCCTCAACTTCATTAAACATATGAGAAGATAAAAGTATTGTTTTACCTCTTTTTTTCTCTTCTTTCACATAGTCCACAAAAATTTGTTGCATTACAGGATCCAAGCCACTTGTTGGTTCATCTAAAATTAAAACATCAGGATCTCCCATAAAAGCTGTCACAATTGCAAGTTTTCTTTTATCCCCCAAGCTCATTTTTTTTGTTTCTATTGCAGGATCCAACTTGAACATATTAAGTAGTTTATCTAAAAGTTCTTTGTTTTCAACCCCCCTTAAATCTGACATCATTTTAATGAATTCCCAACCAGTAAGCCCTTCTGGAAGTGCTATTTCCCCAGGCAAATAGCCAACATTTTTTAAAATTTTAAAATAATTAGAAAAGCTTTCCATTCCAAAAACTTTCACCGACCCACTTTGTGGTTTAGAAAATCCCATTATATGCCTAATAGTAGTAGATTTCCCTGCCCCATTAGGACCCAAAAAACCAAAAACTTGCCCCTTGTCAACCGATAAGGAAACATCAAAAACTCCCCTATTATGTCCATAATCTTGTGTTAAGTGTTCAACCTCAATTATTCCCATAAACTCTCCCAAAGATTTTATATCAATATTATAGTAACTTTGAATAAAATTATCAACAAAAAATTAACAAATTCCTTGACAATAAATAAAGATTAAAATATAATGAGAGCGTTTAAATTGAAGAAGATAATGTTAAAAAATATTTAAAAAAATTCATATCTTTTCAATTTAAAATGTGCGAAAATGACTAAAACTCAATAAAATTCTTTTTAAAATTGTATAATAAAGCATAAGCAATCCAAAACAATATTAAAGAAAAGTAAATATAATTTAAGTAATAGCATTAAGTTCCTAAAAAGAGAATTTGAACACTAAAATGTAAAAACTTTCCAAATTTACGAGCAAATTTAATATTTTAAAGTGGTTCAGGGGTATAGCAACAACTTTGGCAATTTTAAAACAAGCCCATTTGGCATTTCAAAAAGCACTCGAAAATTCAATAAAAATTGAATATGCTAATGTAGCACAGTCGGTAGTGCACCGCCTTGGTAAGATAAAAAATGGCAAATTTTATCACTCGAAAATCAACAAAATTAACTCAAAAACTGAATATGCTAATGTAGCACAGTCGGTAGTGCACCGCCTTGGTAAGATAAAAAATGGCAAATTTTATCACTTAAAAAACAACAAAATGTAACTCAAAAACTAAATA
>CALVZZ010000074.1 GCA_944372715.1 uncultured Clostridia bacterium
AAATTAGCCAATGAATTGGGTGGCGAAATAAATGATGAATTTCTTTTAGATTTAATTAACAAAATTGTTGCAAACAATCCAAAAGCAGTTGCAGACTTTAAAACAAGCGACACACCTGAAAAACAACTAAAATGGTTTGTTGGACAAGTTATGAAAGAAACAAAAGGAAAAGCTAATGCAAAACTTGCAGAAGAAAAGATATTAGAAATTTTAAATAAAACACAAGGTTAATTGCCTTGTGTTTTATTTTTACTGAATTCATCAAGTAAACTATTCAATTTTTCAAATTGAAATAAAAGTTTTTCATAATAAATTTCTGTTTCTTTAATTTTTTTTATAATTATTTCATCATTTTTGTTTTGTAAATATTTAGTTTTTAATTTTTCACTCATTTTATTAAGTTGTTCAAATTTGTTTTGCAATTCTTCAAGTTTTAATAAAATTTCTAAATATTTTTCATTAAATTTTTCTTCCATAGCTCCCCTTGTCGTTTATAATAATTTATCAAAAAAATATTGTTTTTACAAATATTTTATACAAAAATTAAAAATTTTAATAAAAATTTGACTAAAAACAAAAAATGTTTTATATTAAACGTATACAAAAGGAGATAAAAATGGATTGGGCTAAATTGTGGCAAGATATAGTAAATTTTTTTAGTGCAAATGTTTGGAACATAATTTTTTTCTTTGTAACATTATTTGTTGGATTAATTATTATTAAAATATTTATCTTTGCATTTAGAAAAATTCTCAACAGAACAAAAATGGAAAAAATTGCACAAAATTTTTTAGTTACAATAATTAAATTCTGTTTGTATTTGGCTTTACTTTTAATATTATTAAGTCAAATAGGTATACAAATAAGTGGTATATTAACAGCAATTAGTGCTCTTTTATTAGCTATTGGTATGGCGCTTCAAAGCAATGTTGCAAATTTGGCAAATGGAATAATCATTGTTTCAAACCATATGTTTAAAAAGGGCGATTATATAATTGTAAAGCAAGAAGATGTTGAAGGAAACATTGTTGAAATAAACTTTCTTTTTACCACACTTATGACTGTTGATAATAAAAAAATAACTCTTCCAAACTCTGCAATAGTAAATGGCAGTGTTGTCAATCTTGGAGCAAATCAAAAGCGTAGAGTGGATTTTACCTTCTCTGTTGCTTATGAAAGTGATGTTGAAAAGGTTAAAAAAATTGTCCTTGATGTTATGAAAAGTAATGGTAAAGTTTATTTGGATCCCGAACCATTTTGCAAGCTTAAAACTCTTGGATCATCAAGTATAGACTTTTTTGCTAACTGCTGGGTCGATTCTACGGATTATTGGGATGTTTACTACTATGTTACAGAATGGGTTTATAACGAATTTAAAAGAAATAAAATTAGCATACCATTTAGTCAGATTGAAGTTAGAGAAAGAAAAGATAAGCCCAAAAATATTTATAATCGTAAAAACTTGCCTAAACGAGTTGAAAAAGAAAGAGAAGAAAAAAACACAAAAAAAATTACTGAAATTTTAGTTCCTAAAAAGAAGAAGGAAAAAATTAAAGAAACTGAGTTGAATGCAAGAGCAAAAGAAATTGTAAATTTACAGAAAACAGAAAAAAAATAAATAAATGTCCGATTTTTACGGACATTTTATTTTGACAAAATTTTATAATAAATTATAATAAAAAAAAGGAGAATTTTATATGAAAGAACAAAAAATTACACTTTCAATAAATATTATTTTCGCATTTTTAATAGCACTATCTGATGCCCTTTATATCACAATAAAACACCCTGTGTATGTTTTAAAAACTTTGACTAGTTCTTTATTCCTTCTTTTAGGAATAATAAATTTATTTTTAATTTTCAAATCATTTAAAAATAAAAGTTTAAAGATTTTTTCAATTTTACTTGTATTTGGACTTCTTTTTAGTTTTTTAGGCGACATACTTTTAATTGATTATTTTATAATAGGAGCAATATTCTTTGCAATTGGGCATATATTTTTCTTTCTCTCTTACTGCTTTTTAACAAAATATTCTCTTAAAGATATTGTTGTAACTTTATTTATTTTAATAATTTCACTATCAATTATACTTTTTGTTCCTTACTTTTCATTTGGAAGTTACTTCCCTATTGTAATTGCTTATGCTTGTATAATTTCATTAATGCTTGCAAAAAGTTTATCTAACTTGTTTTTTAACACTAAATTTTCAAACAAATTAATGCTATATATTTTTATTGGCAGTTTACTTTTCTATCTTTCAGATTTAATGTTAGTACTCAATATGTTTACAAACATAACATATAATTTTGGAACTTTGTGTTTAGCTTTCTATTATCCTGCTCAATTTTTGTTGGCATCTTCAATTTATATTTCCTCTATAACAAAAATAAGCTCAGTACCAAAGCTCACACTCACCAATAAAATTTTTTGTAGGCTTTATCAGTTCTTTTTTAAAATGCTTTTACCATTTTTACCATACAGAGAACCAAAACTTTTAAGCGATTATGAAGAACTATCTTTTACGCTTTCAAGCAATAATATAAATTCAATAATAATTATAACAACAAAAGATTTAATGGAATTAAATTTGACAGACAATCTTTTAAAAACACTAAAAAAACATAAAATAAATTACACCATTTATTCCGATGTTTTATCCAACCCAACAATAGAAATGGTTGAACAGGCAAAAGATGTGTATGTAAAAAATAACTGTAATGGAATTATTGCTTTTGGTGGTGGCTCTGCACTTGATTGTGCTAAAATGGTCGGAGCAAGAATAGCTCGTCCAAAAATGTCTATTCAAAAAATGAAAGGGCTTTTAAAAATAAGGAAAAAACTTCCATTACTTATAGCAATTCCAACAACTGCAGGTACGGGAAGCGAAACGACAGTTACAGCTGTTATTACTGACGAAAAAACACATATTAAATTTACAATTAATGATTTTTGCTTAATTCCACATTATGCTCTTCTAGATTACAATTTAACTTTAAACCTACCCAAGTTTTTAACAGCAACAACAGGTATGGATGCGTTAACTCACGCAATAGAATCTTATATTGGAAATTCAACAACAAAGTATACAAGAAAAATGAGCGAGGAGGCAACTAAACTTATTGTTGATAATCTTTATACTTGTTATCAAGATGGCAATAATACAGAAGCAAGAAAAAATATGCTCTTAGCATCATATAAAGCTGGCATTGCTTTTACAAGAGCTTATGTAGGGTATGTACACGCAATCGCCCATACATTAGGAGGGAAATATCAAGTTCCACACGGCCTTGCAAATGCAAAAATTTTACCTGTAATGCTAAAAGAATATGGGAAATGTATACACAAAAAACTTTCAAAATTATCAAAAATATGTAAAATTGCAGATGATCACGACAACAATGAAATTGCAAGCAATAAACTAATTGAATATATTGAAAATACAAATAGAAATATGAATATTGATGTTGGCTTTAGCGAGATTAAAGATGAAGATATAGAAACTCTTTCCAAGATTGCAGAAAGTGAAGCAAATCCATTATATCCTGTGCCAAAACTTTTAAGCTCATATCAACTTGGTGAAATATATAAAAAGCTTAAAAAATAGACATTAAAAAAAATAAAAGCTCTCTTTTTAAAAGAGCTTTTATTTTTTTATACTGCGAACAAAACAATTTCTGTTGGAAAATATTGCCCACCATAATACCTTAAATATAATTTATATTTAGGATTATATTCTTTAATTATCTTTGGCAGTTCAAATAAATCAGTATTGTTATGATAGACTGAAATTAATAATTTAGGAGTTTTTTTTGAAATAATGTTTTTTGCTCCTATTATAGCATTTTTTTCTGCCCCTTCAATATCCATTTTAATCAAACTAATATCTTCAAACGATATGTCTTCATCTAAAGACACACCTTCGACCACATTATGTCCTGATTTATTTAGACAATTAGCAGAACTATCAACTGCAAAATCATAATTATAAATATTTTTTTTATCAGAAACAGCGTTGTGTTTAAATATAACATTTTTATAATTTTTTAAATTATTTTTTGCTTTTTGTAAATTTGCCTCATCCATTTCATAACAAAATATTTTTTTATAGGAATTTTCACCGTATGTATTTATGTAATCAATTACACTATCACCTGTAAAAGTTCCAACATCTACAAAAACTTCATTAGCCAAATTTGATAATAATTCCATATCAAAGTAATGTTTATATATTCTTTCTCTAACATTATCTAAATCTGTAAACACAAAATTAAAATTATTATTTATAATTGCAAATAAAACATATTTGGATTTATAATCATTTAAGTTTTCATACAACCAAACATAATCATCAATATTGTTTTTAAATATCTTTGCTCGTGTAAAAAATAATTCGTAATTATATTCTGGTTGTTTTAATGTCCCCCAATAATTAAATTTGTTGATATAGTTTTCTATTGAAATTTGCAATGGAATATTTAAACTAGAAAACGCCTTTACCATATGTATATATTTTTCATATAGAGGTAATTTTTCTATTTGAGATATTAAATTGTAAAACTTGTCATCAATAAAATTTTTCATATTTTTTTATATGAAGTATATATTTATGATGTTAACTTTAATTTATATACAAAATTTAACTTTTTTGCATATAAATACACAAAGCGAGGTGTTATGGAATATAATGATTATCAAATTTTAGAAAATTACGAAAGTATGGCAAGAGCATACTCAACATCACTAGCTGAAAAAGGATTTGTTTTTGTAAATTTAGAAAGTACAAATTCTTCTGACACTTTAATTAATAAAGTTGCAAACAACTTAAACAAACTTTGGAAAATATATTTAGAAGGTTCTCTTTCTCGTTCTTTTACCAAAAATAAAATTATATATGCTCAACTTGCACAAAATACAAGTGTAATAATTGATAATTATAAAAATCTTTTTCCTAATGCAAAATTTGATACACTACTCCCAACAAAAACAAGGCCACAGGATATTCCTAAAGTTGCAATTTTATTGCTTACTGATTTAATTAAAGATGTCTGGACTCTTTCTTCAACGGAAACAACAAATCAAGCTTCTTTGCTAAATATGGCAAACGATTTATTATTACAAATAAAAACATTAGCTTATACATTATAAAAAAATGAGCTGGGTTAAGCTCATTTTTTTGTATTAAAGTGGGTTAGTCTTTAATAATTTATCTAAATTTTAATTTAAAGTGGGTTAATCTTTAAATTATATCATTTAATAATTGTAATTACTTAATAATTGAAGCAACTACACCTGAACCTACTGTTCTTCCACCTTCACGAATAGCGAAACGCAATCCTTGTTCGATAGCAATTGGTGTAATAAGTTTGATTGTCATACTTACATTATCACCAGGCATTACCATTTCAACTCCTTGTGGAAGTTCAATTGTTCCTGTAACATCTGTTGTTCTGAAATAGAATTGTGGACGATATCCGTTAAAGAATGGAGTATGACGACCACCTTCTTCTTTCTTCAATACATAAACTTCTGCTGTAAAGTCTGTGTGTGGGTGAATTGAACCTGGTTTGCAAAGAACTTGTCCACGTTCAATTTCGTTTCTTTGGATACCACGAAGTAAAAGACCTACGTTGTCTCCTGCTTGTGCTTCATCAAGAAGCTTTCTGAACATTTCAACGCCAGTTATAACTGTTTGTTTTTGTGATCCCATACCAACAATTTCAACTGTATCGTTAACTTTAACTGTTCCTCTTTCTACTCTACCAGTAGCAACTGTTCCACGACCTGTGATTGTGAAAACATCTTCAACAGGCATTAAGAAAGGTTTGTCTGTTTCACGAGCTGGATCTGGAATGTAAGAATCAAGTGTATCAAGAAGTTCTTGAATTGGTTTTAACCATTCGCTGTTAAGATCGTTAGCATCGCAAGCTTCATTAGCTTTAAGAGCTGAACCTTTAACAATAGGTGTTTTGTCTCCTGGGAAACCATATTCTGTTAATAAATCTCTGATTTCCATTTCAACAAGATCAAGAAGTTCTGGATCATCAACTTGATCAACTTTGTTCATAAATACAACAATGTATGGAACACCAACCTGACGAGCAAGTAGAATGTGTTCACGAGTTTGTGGCATTGGGCCATCTGCTGCTGAAACAACAAGGATAGCTCCATCCATTTGTGCTGCACCTGTAATCATATTTTTTACATAGTCGGCGTGTCCTGGACAATCCACGTGTGCATAGTGACGCTTGTCAGTTTTATATTCAACGTGTGCTGTGTTGATTGTAATTCCTCTAGCTTTTTCTTCTGGAGCTTTATCAATTTCATCATATTTCATTGCATCAGCTTTTCCAAGCATACTTGAATAACGACATATAGCCGCTGTTAATGTTGTCTTACCGTGGTCAACGTGGCCGATCGTTCCAACGTTTACGTGAGTAAGAGATCTGTCAAATTTTGCTTTTGCCATTTTTATATCTCCTTTATTTTTTTAATTCACTTTTTGACATCTGTGATTGTATCACAAATTATTTTTTTTATCAAGCAATTTTTGATAATTGTTTGATTATTAATTTTTAGCTCTATCGCCAGCAACTTTTTCAGCAATATTTTTTGGAACTTCTTGATATTTAAGTGGTTCCATTACGAATGTACCTCTTCCTTGTGTTTGAGAACGAAGGTCTGTTGCATACCCAAACATCTCAGCTAGTGGCACTTCTGCGTTTATCCTTTGATAGCCAGGAACAGTATCATTTCCGAGCAAAATTCCACGACGAGATGTAAGATTTCCCATTACTGTTCCTAAATACTCATCTGGAACTTCAACCATAACTTTCATTATAGGTTCTAAGAGTACAGGGTGAGCTTTTGAAGCTCCTTCTTTAAATGCAAGAGAGCCTGCAATTTTAAATGCCATTTCAGATGAATCGACATCGTGGTAAGAACCATCGTACACTGTTGCTTTGAAGTCTACTGTTTCATAACCAGCAACAACACCATTCATTCTTGCCTCGTTAATACCATTGCATACAGGTTGAATAAATTCTTTTGGAATTGATCCACCAACTGTTTTATCTTCAAACACAAATCCTGAACCTGGTTCAAGTGGTTCAAATTTAACCCAGCAGTGTCCGTATTGTCCTTTACCACCAGACTGACGAACATACTTTCCTTCTGCTTCCACTGTGTTTCTAATTGTTTCACGATAGCTAACTTGTGGTTGTCCAACATTAGCGTCCACTTTAAATTCACGAAGAAGTCTGTCAACTATGATTTCAAGGTGAAGTTCTCCCATTCCAGCAATAAGTGTTTGTCCTGTTTCTTGGTTTGTGCTAACTCTAAATGAAGGATCTTCACGAGAAAGTTTACCAAGAGCTAAACTCATCTTTTCTTGCATATCCTTAGATTTTGGTTCAATTGCAAGTTGGATAACAGGTTCTGGGAATTTCATTGATTCAAGTTGAATTGGATGTTTTTCATCACAAAGAGTATGTCCTGTGATTGTATCCTTTAAACCAACAATTGCAGCAATATCACCAGCAGAAACTTCTTGTATTTCTGTTCTGTTGTTTGCGTGCATACGAATAAGTCTTCCAACTCTTTCAGTTTTTCCGTTGCTTGCATTGTAAACATAAGAACCTGCTTTTAAAGTTCCTGAGTAAACACGGAAGAATGTAAGTGTTCCAACAAATGGATCTGTTGCAATCTTGAAAGCAAGACCAGCAAGTGGGCCATTAGGATCTGCAACTCTTTCTTCTTCTTGTTCTGTTTCTGGATTTATGCCTTTAATAGCTTCAATATCAAGGGGTGATGGTAAATAATCAACCATTGCATCAAGAAGGTTTTGAACGCCTTTATTTTTATATGACGAACCACAAAGCATTGGTGTGATTTGTTTTGATATTGTTGCTTTTCTAATAGCATTTTTCAATTCTTTTAATGAAATTTCTTCTCCACCAAAATATTTTTCAAGAAGTTTATCATCAAGTTCAACAATGCTTTCAATGAGAGCATCGTGACGTTTTTTTTTTTTTTTTAAATATTCAGCTGGTACTTCAACTTCATCAATGATTTTTCCCATATCATCTTCAGGGATATATGCCTTCATTGTTAGTAAATCAATGACACCTTTAAATGTGTCAGCCATTCCCATAGGCATTTGAAGTGGAAGTGGCTTAGTACGAAGTCTATCGCGAACGGAATCTACGCACTTATCAAAATATGCATCATCTCTGTCCATTTTGTTAACATAAATAATTACAGGGACCTTGCATTCGTTTGCTTGACGCCAAACCGTTTCTGTTTGTGGTTGCACTTTATCACGAGCAGAAAGTACAAGCACAGCACCATCAAGCACTTTAAGAGAACGAAGAACTTCAATTGTAAAGTCAACGTGTCCAGGTGTGTCAATGATGTTGATTTTATGACCATTCCATTGGCAAGTTGTACAAGCAGATGTGATTGTTATACCACGTTCTTGCTCTTGAGCCATCCAATCCATTGTTGCAGCACCATCGTGTACTTCACCAATTTTATGGTTGACGCCAGTATAGTACAAAATTCTTTCCGTCGTTGTTGTTTTACCAGCATCAATATGTGCCATAATACCAACATTTCTGGTCAAATGTAAATCTGTTGTCATTATATTCTCCTTTTATATTTTTAATTGTTTTATTAAAATCTTACCAACGATAGTGAGCAAATGCTTTGTTAGCTTCTGCCATTCTGTGCATTTCTTCTTTCTTCTTTATTGCTTTACCTGTGTTATTTTAAGCATCAAGAAGTTCTCCTGCAAGTTTTTCTTGCATTGTTCTTTCACCGCTTCTCTTTCTAGCAAAAGTAACTATCCAGCGAATTCCAAGAGTTTGACGTCTTTCTGGACGAATTTCCATTGGAACTTGGTAAGTTGCACCACCAACACGGCGACCTTTTGTTTCCAAAACAGGTTTAACATTTTCAAGAGCGTCTGTGAAAATTGTAAGTGGTTCAGCACCGGTTTTTTCTTTGATTATGTCAAATGCACCGTAAACTATTTCTTCAGCTATACTTTTCTTTCCATCTAACATAACTTGATTTATAAGTTTTGTTAAAAGCTTGCTTCCGTATATTGGATCTGGAAGAACATCTCTTTTAACTGCACTATTTCTTCTAGCCATTTGTTTTCTCCTTTTATAAATTTTTATACATCATATTATTTTTTAGGTTTTTTAGCACCATATTTAGAACGACTTTGATTGCGTTTTGCAACCCCAGCAGTATCTAATGAACCACGAACAATGTGATATCTAACACCAGGAAGATCTCTAACTCTTCCACCACGAACAAGCACAACGCTATGTTCTTGAAGATTGTGTCCAATACCAGGAATGTAGCAAGTTCCTTCTGCTCCGTTTGAAAGCCTTACACGAGCTATCTTACGAAGAGCAGAGTTAGGTTTTTTAGGTGAAGTTGTTTTAACAGAAAGACAAACACCACGCTTTTGTGGACAGTTTTCAAGAAGTGGAGATTTGCTTTTTTTGTCAAAAGTTTTTCTACCGTTTTTAACTAACTGATTGATTGTTGGCATAATTTTCTCCTTTTATAAAAATTAAAAGAGTTGGGACATTCCCAACTCCAAACAGGTTTAAACTATATAAACTAAACCTAACGAGCACAAGTCAAAATTGACCAAGAACAAAAGTTCTTTCGGTGAAGCCACCTGCCGTTTTGGTTTCAAAAAGTTTAAACTTTTTGGCGTGGAAACAATTCCAGCACGATGGCATTCTATCAAATACATAATATAAAGTCAAGAGTTTATCAAAAATTTATTTTACTTTTTTATTTTTTACAAAATATTAAAAATTTTATAAAAATTTACAAAAATATCTTTTAATTTACAAATTTTTGTGTCATTATATTGCATATGAAAAAGTTTTACATATTTTGTGGAATTTTATGTTTTTGTTTTCTTTGTGTTGGTGCTTACTTCTTAGTAAGTCCACTTTTCACAAGCAGTTCTGCAAGCTCAACTCAAATTCCAAACACAGATATAGGTGAAAGTTCAGAAAGCGAAAGTGAAAAAGATGAAATTATTTTTCTAGACACAAATTATTCAGAAATTATACTTTCAATTGATGAAGAAAATGCAGTTATAACATATGAAATATTACCAATCAATGAAATCCCGACTGTAAAGGTGGAAGACGAAAATGTTTTAACTGTTGAAAATTTTGTTATCAAGCCACACAAAGTTGGTCAGACAAAAATAATTTTATCTCACAGAGAAATTTCAAAGGAAATTATGGTAACAGTTTTTCAAAAAGAAGTGATTTTAAACTTTTCATCGGAGAAATTTTATAGTGGAAAGGATAATAATGAAAATTATATACCATATATTGCAACAATAAATTTTAACTTTAATTACAAAAACATTCTTATAAATTTTTCTGACAACATTAGAGTTATAGATGAAAAAGAATTGAATAACACAATAACAATAACCTTCAACATTTTAAATGGATCAAGCTTTGTATTTGATATTACACTTGACAATGTAAATGTTTACAAAGAAATAAGTTGTCAAGAAATACAAATAAACAATGATGATGATGAAAATATAATGCCACCAAATCCAGAAAATCCTGATGAAAACAATCCTTCATTAGATGACAATCAAGATGAAAGTGATGTAGAAAATTACAAATACGAAATATATTACAATGATTTAAAAATAGATAATGTCTTAGAATTAAACCTATCTCTTCCAACATACATCATAATAAGCTTTAACATTACAAATGATAATGGCAACGAACAAGATTTTACTTCTACAATAAACATAAAAGATGAAAATAATATTACAAAAAATTCAACAACAATGGGAAATAGCAACTTTACAATTCTTTTCTTTGAAAAGGGAGAGATTACAGTAACACTAAATTCTGAAATATTCAACATTTCAAAAACATTTACAATTTTGATAAAATAAAAGATTGGTCAACACCAATCTTTTTATTTTAATGTATAATTATAAGTTACACCATCAATTTCTGTGTTTATTACAAGTTGATTATCTTCAAAACTAAAACTTAAAACTTTAAATACCTTAATTTTATTATCTGTTGTATTTGCCAATGCCCCAACAGTTTTATCAACATTTATTGTAACACTTCCATCATCATATTCATAACTCCCCAAAAAGTAAGAGTAATTTGTTGTGTTATAATCTAATTCAAAAATAAAGGTATTTTGATAAAAACTATATCTTACCCTATCCTTAAACTCTGCAGAAATATCACTTTCCCCAACTATGAATATTCCATTAGTAAAAGTTTTATTTACAAGTGGATTTTGATTTGAAGAACAAGCCGTCACAGTAAATAATGTCATAAGAGAAATAAGCATTAATAATAAAACTTTTTTCATAAAAACTCCATTAATTAACTATATGATAAAAGAAATTAATTTCATTGTCAATTAAAATTTTTAATCTTGACATTACTATGCTCATAAATTATAATATTTATAGGTTGGAGGGGGTTGTATGGAGAATAAATCATCAATAAAAGAAATGTTTGATGACTATAAAATTTATAGAGCAAAGGAAAGTGAAAAAATAAGTAAGTTATCGGAAGAAGAACAATTGAAGTATTACACAGAAAAACAAAATGAAATTGACAAACTTGCAAAAGAAAACAATTTAAAAACAGTGTCTTTTGAGGAACTTTTAAATGGTGAGGATAAATAATATGAAGAAAAAATATTTATTAGACACCAATGTTGTAATTGCATTGTCCAAGTTTCATCAAACTCAAAATATAGACTCTTTAACAGAAGAAGATGGTTTTGATTATTACAAAGCTCTATCAATTAAAACACTATATAATCTAATAAAAAATAATGAAATTGAAGCATATGTTCCTTATATTGTTGTGGACGAATTGAAACAAGGTATAAACAAATACGGAATGAGTGCTTATTTGTATTA
>CALVZZ010000075.1 GCA_944372715.1 uncultured Clostridia bacterium
GCAGAAAAAAATTAACTGCTTAACCATAAGAGGTTTTTTATGTTAAAAAAAGAAAACAGACTTAAAAAAAATAAACAATTTAATTACATTTATAAAAAAGGAAATACTGAATTTGAAAAGCATATTAATTTGTGTTTTTTAAAAACAAAATTTAAACCATTTAAAGTTGGTTTTTCAGTTTCAAATAAGATAGGAAAGAGTAATGTAAGAAATAAGGTTAAAAGACGATTAAGAGAAAGTTTTAAAATTTTAATGGCTGATTGTAAAGATGATTTTAACCTTATTTTTGTTGCAAAATGTGGTATAGAAAATTTGACCTTTAAGGAAATTTGTCTTGAAATGAAAAGACTTTTAGAAAAGGCAAAAATTATAAATGTATAAATTTTTAAGGATTTTATCATTTCCTATCGACTATTTTTTTATTGGGCTTGTTTGGTTATACAAAATATTTATTTCGCCATTAAAGCCTAAAACTTGTAGATTTATACCATCTTGTTCAACATATATGATATTATGTATTAAGTCTTATGGTTCAATTAAAGGAATACTTTTAGGAACAAAAAGATTGTTAAAATGCAATCCTAAAAGTGATTACGGATTTGATCCAATTCCTATAAATATTAAAGGAGATTTCAAATGGCTTTTATAGGCTCATTGTTAATATCTGCACCAACCGGTATGTGGCCAAGTATAATAAACGCTTTTAACTCTGTTGGAAACTATGCTTGGGGAATTATTTTGCTTACAATTTGCATTAAACTTGTAATGTCTCCACTAGATTTTTTTAATAAGAAAGTTACAAGAAAAAATGCAAAAATGCAAGCTGTTTTACAACCAGAAATGGCAAAGATTCAAAAACAATATGGACACGATAAAAATTTATATAATCAAAAACTATCTGAATTATATAAAAAAAATAACTTCAACATTATGGGCTCTTGTGTTTTTATGTTGGTTAATTTAATTTTGACTTTGGTCATATTTTTAACACTGTGGGGTTCACTAAACTCTATGGCAAACTTTAAGATTGCAGACCAATATAACCAGCTAGAAACAGTTTATAATCAAACTTACACTGAAACACAAGGAACAGAGGAAGAAAAGATTATTTCAGCTAATAGTGCTGTTAAAATAAAGTATGATGAAATTAAAGATAGTTGGCTTTGGATTGAAAATGTTTGGGTAAGTGAAACACCTTGGACAAACAGTATTCCAGATTTCAATTCTTATCTTTCAATGATTGGAAATAAGGTTGAAATCATTGAAGAAGGTGAACCTGTTTTAAAGAATTTTTCTGAACTAACAGAAGATCAGCAGGAAGAAATAAAAGCTAATTATGAAAAAGTTATGAACCCACTCAGAGAAAGTGTTAATAGAGTTAATGGTTATTTAATTTTACCAATTCTTGCAATCGGTACGAGCCTTTTAGCACAGTTTTTAATGCAGTATAGAGTGAGTAAAAAGAATAAATCTGAAAATGCAGTTGCACAACCAACAAATAAAGTTTTATTGATTGTTTTACCACTTATTATGGGATTATTCACTCTATTTTATAACTCAGTGTTTGCTATATATATTATTACAGGTCAAATTATTTCAATTATTACAGCACCAATTATAGACCTTATTATAGATAAAGTGGAAGCAAGGGCAGAAAAGAAAAAAGAAGCCAAGGTTGTAGTTGAATATAGCAGGAAAAAATAGGAGTTATTATGATTGAATGTGAAGCAACAGGAAGAAATATTGAACAGGCAATTACAAATGCTTTGTATGAACTTAAAGCATTAAGAGAAGATGTGGATATTAAAATACTAGAACAAGGTGGATTGTTTAAAAAAGCAAAAGTATATGTTAAAATATCAGACGATGCTTTGGATAAATATGTAAAACCTAAGCAAAATTTAACTGATATAGAAAACAAAGATGATGAAGAAATTAAAGAAACACCTATTGACAATTCTAGTGAAGAAACAGAAAATATAGACAATGTTCAAGAAAATTTAGAAGAAGAAAATGCAGTTAAAGAAGTAAAGACTGTTAAAAATATTGATGAGTTAGAGAAAGGAAAAAACTTTTTAATTGGATTGCTTGAAGTTATAAATAACGATTCAAAAGTTTTTAGTGAAGAAAATTCAGATGAAATTGTTTATGAAATTCAAGGAGAGAATGCTAGCAACTTAATTGGTTATAGAGGGGAATCTTTAAATGCAATTCAATATCTTGTATCAATTATAAATTCCAAGGGTAATAGACACTCCAAACGTGTAAAAGTGGATATTGGAGGTTTTAAAGAAAAGAGAAAGGAAAGTCTTGAAGCTCTTGCAAATAGAATTGCTAAAAAAGTTTTAAAAACTTCTCATCAAACAAAACTTGAACCTATGACAGCTTATGAAAGAAGAATTATTCATACTGTTATTCAAAACTATCCAGAATTGACAAGTTTTAGTACAGGTGAAGAACCACATAGATTTTTAACAATATGTTTAAAAGGAAAAGAAGATAATTAAACATCTTCTTTTTTTGTTTTGTAATTTACAGATTTTTTTTTATATGATATAATTTACCGTATGAAGACGATTGTAGCTGTTTCAACACCTATTGGTGTTGGAGCAATAAGTATTGTTAGAATGAGTGGAGATGACAGTTTAAAAATAGCTGGCAAAGTTTTTTCTTGTAAAGAAAAAATTGAACCAAGAAAGGTTATTTTAGGAACATTTCATTATAAGGAATTAAATGAAAAATGCTTACTTGTATATTTTAAAGCCCCTTACTCTTACACGGGTGAAGATATTATTGAATTTCAATGTCACGGTGGAGAATTTTTAACAAAGGAAGTTTTAAAGTCGCTTATAGAAAATGGTGCAGTACTTGCAGAAAATGGTGAATTTACAAAGAGAGCTTTTTTAAATGGAAAAGTAAGTTTAGATAGTGCAGAAGGTATTATAGATGTAATAAATGCAAATTCAGAAGCAGAAATAAAAGCAGGGTTTAATTTAATGTCTGGAAAGCTTTTAAGCAAGGTAAAAAGTTTGCAAAATATTGTAACAGATGAAATTGCGAATATAGATATGACACTAGATTATCCAGAACACGATGATGAAGCACAAACTTTAAATCATACTGAAAAACAAATTATTAAAGTAAAAGAAGAAATTGAAAAACTTTTAAATACTGCAAACACTGGAAAACTTATAAAAACAGGAATCAATGCTTCAATCATAGGTAAGCCTAATGTTGGTAAATCTAGCATTTTAAATGCACTTTTAGGCGAAGATAGGGCAATTGTTACAGATATTGCAGGCACAACAAGAGATATTATAACTGAAAGCATAGTCTATAAAAATATAAAAATAAATTTTATAGATACAGCTGGTATTAGAGAAAGTGACAATCTTGTTGAAAAAATTGGTATTGACAGAACAAAAAGAGCAATTCAAAGCTCTGATATTGTTTTGTTAGTTCTTGATAGTTCTAGTAATTTGACAGAAGAAGATGAAGAACTTTTAAAGCTTACACAAAATAAAAAGAGAATTATCATATTGAATAAGATAGATAAAAAAAATGTTTTATCTTTAAAAGATAGACATATTTTAGTAAGTGCAAAAAATAATGAAAACATTGAAGATATAAAAGAAGCAATATATCAAGAATTTCAAACGGGTACAATAGACACATCGGGTGTTATATTAACAAATGTCAGACACATAGAAGCTTTAACAAAAGCAAATGATATATGTAAAAATATATTAAATAGCTGTAAAAATTCAACAGCAGATATAATAAGTTTTATGTTGAAAGAATTATGGTCAGAATTAGGAAAAATAACAGGAGAGACGGAAACAGAAAGTATTGTTGATGCAATCTTTTCTAAGTTTTGTTTAGGAAAATGAAAAAGGTATATTATGATAGTATAGTTGTAGGTGCAGGTCACGCAGGCTGTGAATCAGCCTTAGCTTTATCTCGCCTTGGAAATAAAACTCTTCTTTTAACCTTAAACTTAGATGCAATTGCTTTTCTTGCTTGTAATCCTTCCATTGGTGGTACTGCAAAAGGGCATTTAGTATGTGAAATAGATGCTCTTGGTGGAGAAATGGGTAGAAATACCGATGAAACATTAATTCAAAAAAGAATGTTAAACAGGGGAAAAGGTCCAGCTGTTTACAGTTTAAGAGCACAAGCAGATAAACAGAAATATCATTCCAGAATGAAAAGAGTTTTGGAAGAACAAGAAAATTTAACACTTAAACAAAGCGAAGTGACTAAAATTTTAGTTAAAAATGGAAAGGTTGTAGGTGTTAAAACAGCTATGGGAGAAACATTTATAGCTAAGTCTGTTGTAATAAGTACAGGAGTGTATTTAAAAAGCAAAATCATAATTGGTGAATATACGAAGAACAGTGGGCCAAATGGTTTTGCACCAGCAAATGAATTAACAAAAAGTTTAATAGATTTAGGTCTTGAAGTTAGAAGATTTAAAACAGGAACACCGGCAAGAATAAATGGAAAAACTATAAATTTTTCCGAACTTGAAGTTCAATATGGTGAAGATAATATTCAAAATTTTAGCTTTTTAACAAAAAAGAAAACAAAAAATCAATCAGTTTGTTATCTTACTTATACAAACGCAAAAACACACGAAGTTATTTTAAATAATTTATCAAGAGCACCACTTTATTCGGGAATAATAAAAGGTACAGGACCAAGATACTGTCCATCTATCGAAGATAAAATTGTAAGATTTAAAGACAAAGAGCGTCATCAAATTTTTCTTGAACCAGAGGGATTGGATACAAATGAGTTTTATATTCAGGGAGTAAGTACATCTTTGCCTTATGATGTACAGGAAGAAATGTATCATACAATTAAAGGTTTGGAACATTCAAGCATTATGAGAAATGCTTATGCCATTGAATATGATTGTATTAATCCGTTAGAGCTTTATCCAACTTTGGAAGCAAAAAAGGTTAAGGGACTATTTTTTGCAGGACAAGTAAACGGTACAAGTGGTTATGAAGAAGCCGGAGCACAAGGTATAATTGCTGGTATAAATGCTAATGCTTATAACAACAACAAGGAAATGTTAATTCTAAAAAGAAATCAAGCATACATTGGTGTTTTGATAGATGATCTTGTTACAAAGGGAACAAATGAGCCATATAGAATGATGACATCAAGAGCTGAATATAGATTATATTTAAGACAAGATAATGCTGATATAAGGTTGACAGAAATTGGAAGAAAAATTGGTCTTGTAGATGATGAAAGATATAATAAATTTAAAAATAAAATAAATAAATTAAAAAAAGCAAAAGAATTATTAAAATTAAAAATTAAATTAGATAATAAATTAAAAAATTTTTTAAAAATTAATAATGAAAATATACCAACACAAAGCTTAACAGTTTATGAATTAATAAAAAGAAACAATATTGATGCTTTTAAAATAAATGATGAATATAAAGTTTTTAAAGGCTTTAATTATGACATAATAAATTCAATAAATATAGAAGTAAAATATGAAGGATATTTAAAACAACAAGAGGACGATATAAAGAAGCTTGAAAAGGAAGAATCATTACTAATTGCTGATGATATAGACTTTTTTTCTATTAAAGGATTAAGATTAGAAGCAAGGCAAAAACTTGATAAAATAAAGCCAAAAACAATTTCACAAGCATCTAGAATTTCAGGTGTTTCCCCAGCAGATATTTCTGTTTTAATAATATATTTAAAAATGAGGCAAAATGGAAAAAATTGAATTATTTAAAAAATATAATATTAATTTAAGTGAAGAAAAATATGAAAAATTTATGACATATTTTAATGAATTAATTTTATTTAATAATCAATTTAATTTAACAGCAATAACAGAAGAAAATGATGTTTTTATAAAACATTTTCTAGACAGTTTGTATCCTGAATTTTTAATTAAAAAAAATTCTAAAATTATTGACATTGGAGCAGGAGCAGGATTTCCGAGTTTACCACTGAAAATATATAGGGAAGATTTGTCAGTAACTATGATTGACAGTTTGAATAAGCGAATTAATTTTTTAAACACGATGATTTCAAAATTAAAACTAGAAAATGTTGAGTCAATTCATACAAGGGCAGAAGATTTTGCAAAATTAAATAGAAACAAATTTGATTATGTGGTTGTAAGAGCTGTTGCAAAACTTTCCACTTTGCTAGAATATTCTTTGCCATTATTAAATGTTGGTGGAAAGTTGCTTGCATATAAGGGAGACAATATTGAAGATGAGCTAGCTAGCTCAAACAATGCTTTATTTATTCTTGGAGGAAAAATTCAAGATGTTTTAAAGTACGAAATTGAAGGAAACAAAAGAACTATTATAGTTGTGGAAAAAATTAAAGATACACCAACAAAATATCCACGAAATAAAAATTTACCAAAAACAAATCCATTATAAGCCTATGAAAATAAAAAAAATCTATTTGAATAATTATAGAAACTATTCTGATTTAAGAATAGATTTTTCTGATGGATTGAATGTAATTGTGGGAGCAAATGCACAAGGAAAAACAAATCTTTTAGAAGCCATTTATATGTGTTCAATAGGAAGAAGTTTAAGGGTTAACAAAGAAAAACAAACTATAAACTTTGATAAAAACAATGCGCAAATCATTGTTGAAATAGAAAAGAAATACGGTAGAAGTACAATAGATATAATCCTTTCAAGGAATGCTAAAAAAACGGTTAGAATAAATAAAATACCAATAAAAAAAATTGGAGAACTTATGGGGGAATTAAAAGCTGTTTTCTTTTCTCCTGACGAGCTTAAACTTATTAAAGAAAGTCCAGAAGATAGAAGAAGATTTATGGATATAAGTATTTCTCAAATGTCTAAAAATTATTTTTATATGTTAAATAAGTATGAAAAAATTTTAGCTAATAGAAACAAACTTTTAAAGGAAGAATTGAATAAAAAAACATTAAAGGAAACACTTGACATTTGGAATGAACAGCTGGCAACTGTTGGCAGTAAAATTATAATTAACAGAATAAATTTTTTAAAAACTCTAACACCTTATGCAAAGCTAAGCCATAAGTATTTAACACAGGATAGTGAAGATATAGATTTGGAGTATGTTGGAATTATAGGAGAAAACGAATCAGATATAAAGCAAATTTTTTTATCTGAATTAAACAAGAATTTTGAAAAAGATACAAAGCTTTGTTACACTACCATAGGCCCACACAGAGATGATATAAAAGTTTCAGTGAATGGAATAGATGTTAGGACTTATGGTTCTCAAGGGCAACAAAGAACGTGTGCATTGTCATTAAAGTTAGCTGAGTTAGAAATAATTGAAAAGAATACAGGAGAAAAAGCCATTCTTCTTTTAGACGATGTACTTAGTGAGTTAGATTCTAAAAGAAGAAAACGACTATTAAATTTTTGTAAGAAGACTCAAACATTTTTAACTTGTACAGATTTCAAGGGAGAAGCAGATAATATAATAAAAACATCAAATGGAAAAGTTATATAAAATCAAAAAACTATGTGAAAACATAGTTTTTTTATAATATAAACAAACAAGAAATAGACAATATCGTTAGGTATATGACAAATGGATAGAACTTTACTTTTTTTACTGCGCTAAGCATAAATTTAACACAAATTAAACCAATGACAAGAGCAAAAATAAAGGATATTATAATGTTAAATAGTGAAGTGTCAAAAAATGGTTGATTAGTTTCTATGCATTCAAAAATTTGAAAAATCATAGAAGCTAAAATAATAGGAATACTCAGTATAAAACTAAACTCTGCACACTCTTCTCTTTTTGCTCCTTCAAGTACACCTGCACATATTGTAGAACCACTTCTAGAAATTCCTGGTATTACTGCTATTCCTTGCACAAGACCAATACAAATTGCCGTTTTAAAAGTTAAACTATGTGCTAATTTTTTAGAAGTAAAAAATTCTGTCAAAAGCAAAAGAATTGCAGTAAGTAAAAAGAAGATAGGTAAAAAAGCTCCATTTAATAAATCTTCAAAAAAAATTTTAATGGGAATTGCTATTGCAATTGTTAAAATTGTGGATACATAAAGCTTTAAAGCAAGATTAGAAAAAGGATTTTTAATTAGCCACCAAATCTGTTTTCGTAAAACTATAAACACAGCAAAAAGAGTTGCAATATGCAAAAATATAGAAAGCCCTAAAAAGTTTTCTGATATATTAAATAATGAATTAAAGAGCAATAAATGTCCACTAGAAGAAATGGGCAAAAATTCTGTTGCTCCTTGAATTATTCCTAAGATTATTGCTTGCCAAATTGTCATTAAAATATTTTATGTTTATTATTAAAAAAATAACCTAAAAAAATTAAAATAATAAAAAAATGTAATTTTTTGTAAAATAAAAGTCAAATTTCGACAAATTTTAAATATAATAGAATGTTAAATTTCTTTATATTTTTTTTAATTTATGATACACTTTTTATGTAATAAAAACTAGATATTTTTATTAAAAAAAATTAAATTAAAAGGGGAAAAATAATGAAAAGAATTGAAAAAGAAATATTAAAAATAATTAATTTAATTAAGATTAAATTATTTTTATTTAATTATATAACAATCAAAAATAATATGCTAGAAATGTTTCAAAAAATAAAAAAACTATTTGGAATTGAAATATTTGGCAATGAAAATCTTCTTACATACAATGCTGAATAATTGCGTTTTCTAGCAAGTTATCCACAATTGTGTGGATAACTTGTTGTGGAAATGTGGATAACTATAAAGATATTAACAAATTTTCAATAATACTTGACAAAACAAATTTTGTTTGGTATGATAACCACTGTAAATTTAAGTGAGGTGTATATGAGAAAAGAAATTCAACCTGATTATCACGAAGTGACAGTAACCTGCGCTTGTGGAAATACATTCAAAACTTGCTCTGCAGTTAAGGGAAATGAAATAAAAGTTGATATTTGTAATAAATGTCATCCATTCTTCTCTGGAAAACAAAAGATTGTTGATTCAAGTGGAAGAGTTGAAAAATTCAACAAGAAAATTGGAAGATAAACTAAAACACGAAGCAAATTCTGCTTCGTGTTTTTCTAATTATTTTCAAATAATGTAATTAACATATTTTTTGCATAATCTGTTTTACAATATGTAATCCATTCTAGTTTTGCCGTTTTAACAAAATTGTCATTTTCATTTTTTTCAAATTCTAATTCTACAATATCACCATCTAACAATCTGAAAAATATTGGTGATTTTTTTGTGGAACCATTCAAGTATGCACCTTTTAAGCTATAAGCCATAGTGGAATCCAATTTAAAGGCAAGGTCTAAAACAGTTGAACCGTCTGGTAAATATATTGTTTGGTTATTTGTTGTTTTAACCTTTATAAATTTAGTAGTTATTTCTCTAACATCATCAGTTAAAAAATCTAAATTTATATTATTATAATTTCCATTTTTAAATTTAATAAAATCATTTTCATTAAATATATTTAAAATGTATCTTGTGTTTTGTAAATCTTCTACAATGATAGAATAAGAGTTTAAATATCTATTTTTTTGAACATATTCAATTTTCAATGAATTAAAACTATTTTCAATGAAGCTCTTAGTAAGTTTATAACACTGAATTGATGTTAAACTGTTATTGAAAATTAATTGTAAAGAATAAATAGGAGTATTTTTAAAATGGTCATCATTTATGTTGTTAACAACATCTACATCGCACTCATTTGTAATGTAATTAATTATTTCAAGAGGAGTTAAACAATCTTTTTCAATTCTTAAAAAGTTTTCAAATTGTTCTTCAAGCGATTTTGTTAATGCTATTTTAACATCTTCACTGTTTATCATATCTTGTTCAAGCTTATTGTTATAAAGATTTAAAAAGTTAGTCTTGCTTAACCTTTCTTCATTTACTATTAAAAAACATTCGTTTAAAATTTCATTTAAAAATTTTTGGGCTTTAAAAATTTTTAAAAGTGGAACTATCCATTTTATAGTTTCCCTTACTTTTTCAATTTGTTTAAACTTTGGGAAGCAACTAATTGTTTGCAAGTTGTTTAGTCTATCTGCAAACTTTATAAAAAATGCTTTTCTGTTTACTTTTCCATATTTAATAAGTTTTTGGTATGTCATATCATCTAAAATAAATTTGATGTTTTCATCAGCAATAAGTTTTTCATCTTTAATTACATCTAAGTCTTCTTTTTCTATTGCTGTAACAGAATCAACAAGAAAAGCAACTTCTTCATTAAAATTTGTTTCTATTTCTTTTATTGTATATTCACAATCTTCAACGACATCGTGAAGAAGGCCTGCGCTTATAACATTTGAATCAAAGTCGTATTTTTCCAAAATTTCAGCAACTTCAATTGGATGTAAAACATAGTCATCTCCTGACTTTCTTTTTTGTCCTGCGTGCTTGCTTTCTGCAAGATTAAATGCCTTTTCCACTAACTCTATTCCAGATGTGTTTTTTGCTTTCATACTTGAAATAATATTATTGTATATATCTTTATAATTTTTCATATTTACTCCTTTAAATTTCTTCTTCTAATTCTTTAATACATTGTTTTAGTTTATTTTCGTAATCGTTTTCGCATTCATCAACAATTTCATAAAGTAATTTTAGTTTTTCACGATTAATCTTTTTTTCTTCAAAAGTGCCGGCTTTAAAATTTAAAGGACTTCCACACTTTGGACAAAAATTAAATTTTGTTTCTCCCTTTCCAACAACTACATCACAATTTAAGCATATAACTTTTTCACCATCTTTCTTTATTCCAAAACTCATTTTTCTTCTCCTTTATCGTCGTGTCCGTATTTTATAAATTTGCCCAAATCTTTCCTTGTCTTTATGATTGCAGAATCAACAGCTTTGTCCATATGATCTATTAACTTAGATTCCAACCCTGTAAGAACACTTCTTATGTTATCTCCTATTACAGCTGTTGTGAAATTAGAAAAATCTTCTTTTGTTCTGTGTGGATATATATAATCCTCATAATCAACTCTGACACTAGGCTCAACTCGTCCGTCAACAATTTTAAAGGTATGACCAACTTTATACCAAGCTTTATTTAAAACATAAGGTTCAAGTGATGGTCTGTTCATATTTCTTTTATCGTATTCAAACATTGGACCAAAGCACAAAAACCAACAAGGCTTATGTTCAACTTCTCCATTTTCTCTCTTTATTGTGGTCATTCCAACAGACATACCACATTGTTTAGCTGTCGTGTTGTAATATATGTCAAAACCAGGGCGAGTTTTTTCAAACCTTTGCATTATATTAAAAATGCCTTTTGTTGCAGTTGTCTTTTCATTTACAGAAATAATACTTATTGTTTTATTTTTGCCTTTTAGTTTTGGATTAGCAAGTTGTATTTCTATTACGGGATTAGAAAGGACTCTATTTTCTAATCCAAGCATTTTTCCAAGCTTTAACATTAAATCTGGGCCACCATTATTTATAATATCTTGTTCTATTGTTCCACGCACCAAACCTAAAAATTTTCCTTGTAGTCTTGGATCGCTAAACTTTTCATAAGCCACCCTTAACTGTTCCTTGTATGGTAAATTTTCTTCATAATTGCCTGTGGTCACTCTTGTGAAAATATTTTCTAATATTATAAAACTATTGTTAGCTCCACATATCTTTTCTATTATATAATCAAGCCATTCTTCGTCCATTGCGTCTTTGTCGGCAATAGTATATTTTGTTCTCTTTGCATCAGGGGGAATATTGTATTCTCCACCTTCTTCTCCTGTAAGCCTATAAGCTTTTCCAAGATTTAAGTTTGCCAATACATTTAAACCAAAGTCCTTGTTGTTTAAATTATAGGATATACTCTCGACTTGTTCAGTTTCAGAAGTGGATTCATCTATGACAACAGTTTCATCTTTTAATGCATTTTCATCAAATTCTCTGTCAATCTCTTCCTTAATTCTAAGTTTTTTTCCTATGACATCAAGTGCCTTGTCTGGATCTTTTTTTGCCATAATCACTCCTTTTCTCTTTCAACAGGTGTTAAAACAATTTGTTTTCTTCTTTCTTGTGACTGTTCTTTTTTTATTTCTTGACTTAATGCAACTCTAACACTTGAAGTAATTTCAACACCTTGTTCTTTCATCCATCTTACAATATCGTTTATTTTTACAATGAGTTCGTGATTAATTTCCTTTTCCTTTGCAGTTATAATTCTGTTTGCCGTTTGTATGTGCTTATTCTTCTGAGCTGTGTCAGCTGCCTTCATTATAGGAATTGTTCTTATTGCAGGAACAATTTCTTCTTCTTCCCACTCTGAACCTTTAAATTTTTCAAATCTAGGATTTTTTACTGCTGTAACTTCAAGAGCTAAGTAAGGGGATTTATAATTTACTGAAAGCATTTTTTCCTTTGCATAATATCCACCACCAGCAGAAGGTAAAACAACATCTAAAACAGACTTTTTGTATTTTTTCCCACTAACAGGGTCATAGTATGGCATTGACCTTACTAAAAGTTGTTCTTTGTGAAGATGTCCAACAGTATTTATGTATGAACCACTATCAACCGTTTGAAGTTTTTTAACTCCTGTAATGTTTCCAGCACCATCGCCGTGATGAGCAACAATTGGTATTTTAAACATTCCTGTTGGAGAGTCTGAGCATTTTAAAATTAGGTCTATGTTTGCATAATAAGGAGCATAAACATTTTCTGCGTCTATTGCGTGTGCAAATTGCCTTAAAGTTTCTATACCTGTTTGCTTATATACACGCCTTTCGTGATTTCCTGCACAAATTGCAATAATTTTATCTTGCTTTGCAAGTGAGGAAAATAAGTCCACTGCAATTTGCCATTGTTCTTGTGGATATGCAATATCTTCATACATATTACTTACAGCATTTAAAATTGCTGTGTTTAATAAATCACCTAAAAGCAAAACTTTTGCATTTGGAGTGTTTAGCACATAGTTCGTGACTTCAATTAACCAATTTATATCCAAGTCAAAAGTTCCAATATGAAGGTCGCTTATGTAAACAAGAACAGCAGTGTCAAATCTAAACGACTCGTCAACAACTCCTTTTAAAACAGATTCATCTTGTGTAATTTGATATCTTTCCTTATAGTGTTTTAACCCATCTGTTAAAACAAGTTTGTCCTTAAAGCGATCTTGTCTTTGCATTTGACCCCCTTATAATTGACTATATTATATAAAACTTTTAATAATTTGTCAATATATAGTGTTTTTCTTACAATTTAAGTTAGTCAATGTTTAAAAGCTTTTTTATTACTTTGCTTGCAAAAAAAATTTTTTTGTTGTAACATTTTTGTATGTTATTGGAAGGTATAGTTGAGGAGATAATATTTAGAAATGATAGCAACGGCTATACCGTTTTTTATTTTGAACATTCAGATTTGCATACCGTTTGTGTTGGAAAATTTCTTCAAATATCAGAAGGTACACATTTAAAACTTGAAGGCAATTATGTTACAAATGCTAAGTATGGTGAGCAATTTCAAGTTGATAGTTTTGAAACACTTTATCCAACTTCAAAAGAGGGAATACAAAAATATTTGGGCAGTGGACTTATAAAAGGTGTTGGCCCAATAACGGCAAAAGCAATTGTAGATGTGTTTAAGGAGGATACTTTAAATGTTATTGAATTTACTCCTAACGAACTTGTAAGGGTTAAGGGGATAAGTAAAAAAACAGCAATAAAGATTGCTGAAACATTTAGAGAATTAAAGCACTTACAAAACACAGTTATTTTTTTACAAGGTTACGGAATGACTGTAAATATGGCTATAAAAATCTATGAAGTTTATCAAAATAAAACAATAGAATTTTTAAAAGAAAATCCATATAGATTGGTGGAAGATATAGATGGCATAGGTTTTGCAACTGCTGATAAAATTGCAAGAAGTCTTGGTATTTCCAGAGATAGTGAGTTTAGAATTAGAGCTGGAATGGTATATACCTTGACGGAAGCATCAGAAAAAAATGGACATACATTTTTACCAAAAGAAGAATTATATAAAAATGTTTCTAATTTGTTAGAGATTGAAGAAAATGAAAGTTTTAAAAAGGTTTTAGAGGATTTAATTTTTGATAAGCAAGTTACCAATACTTTTATTTTCCCATACGATGCTGTTATGCTTACCAAATTTTATTTTTGGGAAAAAAGCATAGCAGATAAACTTGCTCTTTTATGTTGTTCGCTTATAAACACAGAATTAAATGTGGATAGTGAAATAAAACATTTTGAAGAGCAAAACAATATTCAATTTCATAAGGACCAAAAAAAAGCAATTATAAATGCCATAAACAGTGGTGTAAGTATAATAACAGGTGGGCCTGGAACAGGAAAAACAACAATAGTAAAATGTATTATAAGCTTACTTGAAGGTATGAATAAAAAAATTGCATTAATGGCACCAACGGGCAGAGCAGCGAAAAAGCTTTCCGAAGCAACACAAAAGGACGCCAAAACAATACATAGGGCTCTGCAAGTAGATTTTAAAAGTAAAAAGTTTGTGTATAATGAACAAAATCCACTTCCTTATAATGTTGTAATTGTTGATGAAGTTTCAATGGTTGATGACAGCTTGATGTGTAGTTTGTTAAAAGCAATTGCAAGAGATACAAAAATCATATTTGTTGGTGACAAGGACCAGTTGCCAAGTGTTGGAGCAGGAAATGTGCTTGAAGATATGATAAAAAGTGAAGTTATAAGCGTTAGTGAATTAACTCAAATATATAGGCAAAGCGAAGAAAGTTTGATTATTTCTAATGCACATAAAATCAATAATGGAGAAATGCCAGAAATAGACAACAAGAGTAGGGATTTTTTCTTTGACAGCAAGGTTGAACTTGAAGATATAAAAAAATCTATTGTGGAAATGGTAACAAAAAGAATACCTAAATTTTTAAACATAGAAAGCATAAAAATTCAAGTGTTAGCACCTTTAAAAGCAGGCATATGTGGAGTTGAAAATTTGAATAAAGAACTCCAAAAGCAAATTAATCCAAGCAATAGATATAAAAACGAATTGACTGTTGGTAATAATGTATTTAGAGAGGGCGATAAAATTATGCAAACAACAAACAATTATGATATTGAATGGAAAAGGCAGGTGGGGTTGTATACGGAAAAAGGTGCAGGAGTTTTTAATGGTGATATAGGTTATATACACTCCATAAATTTGCAAACAGGAGATACTACAATTTGGTTTGAAGATGGAAGAGAAAGTGTTTATCCAAGGTCGGAATTAAGTCAACTTTCACTTTCTTATGCAATAACAATTCATAAAAGTCAAGGTAGTGAGTTTGATGTTGTAATAATTCCATCAATAGCTGGACCAAGCTTGATATTAAATAGAAATTTAATATATACGGCAGTAACAAGGGCTAAAAGAATGGTGGTTATAGTTGGAGAGCAAAAAAATTTAAAGAGAATGATTGCAAATAAATTTGTAATTAAAAGATATACTGCGTTAAAAAAATTATTAATAGATTCATATAAAAAAGCACAAATATTATTTAACTGATAGATTTATTTATTTTTACTTTTTGAATTGTCATTTTTTAAATATGTTATACAGTAAGGACAATTTTTAATATCATTAATTGTAATTCCATTTGCTTCACATTTTTGGCATTGATTAAAAAGACAATCTGCATTGCAAATAATGTCTTTTGGTTTGCTTTCTCTCTGTGGAGCGTAATCTGGAGCTTTTTCAAAAATTAACCTCGAAGAGTCTATTGGTTCTTTGTTAGATTTAACAAATGTTGAACATAAAATTTTTTTACTAATTTTTATTTCTTTTGCAGTGCAAGTGTATTTGTTGTTGTAAATACATTTTGTTTTTCTACATCTAATATCCATAATAAAATTTTTGACAAAAATAAAAAAATTAATCATTTTGCATATCTTTTGACAAATATATGTTTTACTGCTATACTGAAAATAGGAGATGTTATGAAGGTAATTTTAATTAAAGATGTTAAAGGAACAGGAAAGAAGGGAGATATTGTTGAAGTTGCAGATGGCTATGGAAGAAATTTCTTGTTAAAAAACGGATATGCTAACTTGGCAAACAATGCAACAATTAACGATAATAAAGGTCAAAAACAAGCAGAGAGTTATCATAAAGAACAAGAAAGGTTAAAGGCTGTAAATTTAAAAGAACAAATAGATGGTAAAACAATTGCAATAAATGTAAAATGTGGAGAAAATGGGAAAATGTTTGGTGCTGTAACATCAAAAGAAGTATCTGAAGCTCTTGCAAAACTTGGGTATGATATACCAAAACAAAAAATTGAGATGGATTCAATAAAAAATTTAGGAGATTTTACAGTTCCTGTTAAACTTTACACATCTGTTGTTGCAAAAATTAACCTAGTGATTATGCCAGAATAAAAAAGATAAGCAAAATGCTTATCTTTTTTTAACCACCCAATCCTTCCATTAACATTTTGTCTGCAACAAGAGCGATAAATTCACCATTTGTTGGCTTCTCGTTTTGATTGTAAACTTTAAGTCCAAAAAGAGAGTTTATATTTTCAATTTTGCCTCTGTTCCAAGCAACTTCTATAGCGTGACGAATTGCTCTTTCAACTTTGCTTGCGCTAGTTTCAAACTTTTCTGCTATACTTGGGTATAATCTTTTTGTTATTGAGTTTATAATGTCAGGAGTATCTATTGCCATCTTTATTGCTTCTCTTAAAAATTGATAGCCTTTTATGTGTGCAGGAATTCCAACGGTTATAAATACATTAGAAATTTTTTCTTCAACAATTTTTGTTCTCATTGTTTTAAAATCTTTTTGTAAAACTTTTTCTTGATTGTTTACTTTAAGTCCTAAAATATCAACAATTCTATTTTCTAAGTTTTGCATTTCATAGGGTTTAATCATAAAATAAGAAGCTCCCAATGATAATGCTTTGTTTATAAATCCCTCGTGAGAAAGAGAAGATGTTACAATAATCTTTGGCATTTTGCTTCCAAGTTTTTCCTTTAAGGATTCAAGCAAAACAAAACCATCTGTTCCAGAAAGGACAATGTCTGTAATAAGAATATCAACTAAGGAGTTTTCAATTTTAGATAAAGCTTCTTTACCATCTTTGCTTGTTCCCACAATTTCATATTGATCAGATTTTTTAAAATGGTCAACAATTTCCAAAGTTGTTTCATCTGAGTTGTCTGCTATAAAAATTTTAATTTTTTCGTTTTCGTTCATATTTCCTCCAAAAAACTTTTATTTGTTACAAGCTCATACTAACATAACAAAAATAAAAACCAATATGAAAAATTTTTTGTTTTTTGCCATAATTATGTAAAATAAAAAACTTTTTGACGAAAAATGAAGAATGTATTTTCAAAAGTAAACAAATATAAATAAATTGCGTCATAAATTTAAAAATATTTTTAATTTTTATCAAAAAATGATTACATAATAAAAAAAGCACCAAAATTTTTTGGTGCTTAAAATTTAATATAGTTTATTTTTTTACAACTTCAAAGTAAGCTTGTGGATGATCGCAAACAGGGCAAACTTTTGGAGCTTCTTTTCCAATGTGAATGTGTCCACAATTTCTGCATCGCCACATAACAACTTCTTGTTTTTGGAATGCTGTGTTTGTTTTAAGCATTTCAGCAAGTGCCAAATATCTTTCTTCGTGAATTTTTTCTATTTGAGCAACTCCTCTAAACTGTTGAGCAATTCTTGTAAAGCCTTCTCTTTCTGCTTCATTTGCCATTCTTTCATACATTTCTGTCCATTCGCCGTGCTCACCAGCTGCTGCATCTATCAAATTTGATAATGTGTCTTTAATTGCTCCACCTTGAAGATACTTAAACCAAATTTTAGCGTGTTCTTTTTCGTTGTTTGCTGTTTCTTCAAAAATGCTAGCAATTTCTTCAAATCCATCTTTTTTTGCTTTTGAAGCATAGTAAGTATATTTATTTCTTGCTTGACTTTCTCCAGCAAAAGCTTCCATTAAATTTTTTTCTGTGTTACTTCCTTTTAATTCCATAAAAATCTCCTTTTTTACACAATGTATTTTATAATAAAACTAAAAATTAAGCAACTTTTTTTAATTGACTAAATTATTATCTTTTGATAAAATTTTTATATGGAAGCAATGGAAACTCTAAAAACACAGGAAGATATAAAATCCTTTGATGTTTTTAACGCACTCAATTTAATAAATGAGAACTTGGGGAAAGCATATAAAGAAAAGGGATACAATCCACTTGGCGATGAATTCTTGTTAGATAGTGAATATGTTCAAAATTTATTAGAAAAAGCAAAAAAAAGAAAGAGCTTAGATGTTGAACCTTTTTTGGAAAATGGAAACAAGGTTGTTTCTTCATATTTCAAACAAGCTGTCGAAAACGCAGAAGCTTTGAAACTTGATATTTTAACAGAACTTGAAAATGCAGATGAATTGATGAAAGATAGGCTTTTGGAAATTGTTTTATATTTGAATAACAGAATAGAACTATTAAATCAGGCAATTGAAAACTTAAAATTTCCAGAAGCAAACAGTTTGAAATTATATGAAGATATATATAATATTGATAGCATTTATGGGGAAATTTTAAAAGAAAGTTATTTTAAAAATTTTAATAGAATTGTCGCAATTGAAAACTTCTTAAGTACTTGCAGGTTAAGAATTAAGTTTGAACAGTTTAAACAAGAGCAAATAAAAGAGCAAGAGAGAATTGCAAGGCAAAAGGTTGACGAAGTTGGGAAAAAGATTGATAAAGAATTAAAACAAAAACTCAAAGATGTTAAAGAAAAAGAAGAAATACAAGAAAGAAATACACAGGTTAAAAAATATTCTTCAAGACAAATAAAATCAAACAATTCAGAATTGAATCAATAAACATAAATTAAGAAAAATAACAATTAAGGGCAGTAAAAAAGCGAACATTCAATGTTCGCTTTAAAATGCTCTTTTTTATTATTGTTTTTGTCCACAGTTAGGACAGAATTTATCATTGTTTTCAAGTTTTGTTCCACAAGCTGTGCAGAATTTATCTTGTGTAATTGCATTCCCACAATTTGAACAGAATTTTGCAGTGCTTTCATTTTTATTGCCACAATTTTGACATACAACTTTTCCAGCATTGACACCCTTATTAGAAGATGATTTGCCTTTTGCAATTCCTTCAGAAACGGATTCTGAAATTTCCTTTACAACATTGTTAGTTGTTGGCGCTAAGTATTCTGCTGTATCTTTAATGACCGGAGCAATTGATGATGCTGTATAGGAACTAATTTCTCTTGCGTGTGCAAAAAAGGTTGTGTAAATGCCAACGGCAATGAGAACAAAACCAATAAATATTACAAAACTGCCACCTGCAAGCATTGCCATTTTTGAACCTGCTGTTGAAATTGAAGAACTATTAAAATTTAAAAACCCAATAATAAATAAAACAATTCCAGCAATTAAAACAGGTATACCAATAGCTAAGCAAATTTTAGAAGACTTTTTTAATTTTCTTTTTATCTTTTGGTGATTTTCTTCATTTGCGTATTGACCATTCATAAAACACCTCTATCTTCGATGATTATATTAAATGTTCATTTTTTTGTCAATTATATTCTCTTATACAAATTACAGATATATTTTTATTTTTCTTTATTTTTTTTATTATTTTTTTCAATTTTGTGTAATTTAATTTCCTTAAATATTATTGTTATTAATTTTTAAACAGATATGAATGTAACTT
>CALVZZ010000076.1 GCA_944372715.1 uncultured Clostridia bacterium
TTTTGACCACAACTATTATACTTTGCAAATTCATATATTTGTTCAGGCGTTCCATATTTTATTAATGCTTTTTGGAGCTCATTAAAATAAGGCGTGCTTTGATAAATTTTTTTACCATCTTCATAAACAACTTTAACTTTTTGTGCTTCCAATAACAATTCTTTTAAAAACTCATTAAATTTAATCATTTTAATCATAAATAACTCCACAGAATTAATTTTATTACAAATTAGCAACTCTGTCAATAGTGATGTTAAGTAATAATATATATTAAAAAAACAAGCAATTTGTAACTAAATTGCCTGTTCTTTATTATTAGAATTTTTTTTTTGCTTTTCTAATACCTGTTCAAAATCTATTTTTCTGCTAAACACATTGCTCGCCGTCACCTTGATTTTAATTTTATCTCCCATTGCATAACTTCTTTTGTCACCAACCAATCTTGACTGTTTTTCAACAAAAACATAATTATCTTTTGGTAAATTTTCTACTTTTATAAGCCCTTCAACAGTATTTGGGAGCTGAACAAACACCCCAAAGTTTGTAACTGTTGAAATAATACCATCATAAACTTTACCAATGTTTTTAGACATAAATTCAGCTTTTTTTAAGTCATCAACAGCTCTTTCTAAATCATCTGCTCTTCTTTCAGTCTTGCTCGACTGCATACTTGCTTCAGAAACAAAGTCCTCTAAATCATAAAACTGTTCTTTGGTTAACTCATTTTTTAAACAATATTTCATTATTCTGTGTATACAAAGATCTGGATATCTTCTAATTGGTGAGGTGAAGTGACAATAATTAGTTGAAGACAGTCCAAAATGTCCTAAATCTTCTTCTAAATACATAGCTTTTTTCATACTCATCAAGATAACTTTATTAACAACTTGTTCTTCTGGTGCACCTTTAAAAATTTGAAGCAATTTTTTATAAAAATCTTGATTTATTTTTTTAGGTAAAGCAATTTTGTTCATTCCCAAGCCTTCTATGAAATCCAAAACTCTTTGAACACTTTCTTTTGTTGGTTTTTCGTGAACACGATATATAAATGGAACACCAATTTCCTCAAAATGTTTTGCAACTGTTTCGTTACAAATAACCATAAATCTTTCAATCAAATTATGCGCTTCGTTTTGAACTCTTGGGAAAACATCAATAACCTCTCCCTGTTCGTTTAATTTAAATTGCGATTCTGCCATTTCAAAATCTAATGACCCACGCCTACTTCTATCCTTTAATATAATGTTTGAAAGTTCCTGCATTAAATAAATGTGTTCTTTCAAATGCGCAAATTTCTCACACATTTCCTCATCTCTATTCATAATCGCAAAAACTTCATCGTAAGTAAATCTTTGAACACTTTTTATTACGCTCTCACAGATTTTGTGACTAACAACTTTTCCCTCAAAGTCTATTTCCATAAAAACAGACATAGCAAGTCTTTCTACATTAGGACTTAAAGAACAAATCCCATTTGATAATTTTTTAGGAAGCATAGGTATAACATTATCAGGAAGGTAGACACTTGTTCCTCTTTCAAATGCGTCAGAGTCTAATGGAGTGTCCATTTTGACATAATTCCCCACATCAGCAATATGCACCCCAAGTTCAAAATGACCATTCTCCAATTTTTTTATTGAAACAGCATCGTCTAAATCTCTCGCATCAGCTCCATCAATTGTAAAAATTATTTCTTTTGTAAGATCAAGCCTATCTTTTTTTTCTTTTTCACTTACTTTCTCTTCAATTTCATCGCATTGCTTTATAGCATCTTCACTAAACTTTGTTGGAATGTTACTATCCTTGATTAATGCCTGTTCTAAAATTGCCTTGTCATCAGATTTTCCCAATATTTCCAACACCCTACCTTGCAAAGCACCATTGTTAGATGGTTGATAAGTTATTTCAACAACAACTAAATCATTTTTTTCCGAGCCGTTCAATTCACTAGCTTTAATATAAATTGGTTTGGTAAATCTATCTGCTTCCACAAATGTCCCAACTTCATCTTCTTTTACAACACCAACAACTTTCCTATTAACTTTTTCAACAATCTTTACAACTTCAGCTTCATTGTTACCACCAATTTGTCTAATCAGCACAACATCACCAGAAATTGCTCCAAAAGTTTTATCAGGTGGAATAAAAAAATCCCTAGACACACCCTTTACTTTAACAAAAATATAATCTCTGCTTTTATTTGCAACTTCACCTTTTTTAAGTTTTAATAGTTCGATTGGAGCAATTTTTCCATTTTTTGATAGCAATACTTCTCCCTGGTCCAGCAGTTTCTTTATTGTATTCTCTACAATTTCCTTATTTACTCCAATTTGTTTAGCTATAATCATATACAAACTTTGTAAACTTTTATATTTTAAATTTTTATCTTTTAAGATTTCCAAAATGTTTTGTTTAGTTGTCATATAAACTTCCTTTTAAAATAAAAAAACGACTTAAAAGCCGTTTTACACAGTTGGATTGTTGATAATCAATGTGATAAAGTACAAAAGAGCACAAACAGCAATTATTGATGCAAATATAATAGTTGCTTTTTTTAATTTACCATCTCTTGTTTCACCTTTGTTTTGAGAATAATAACTTTCGTGAACACCACCTGAAAGTGCCTGAGAGTTGTTATCGTTGGAATTTGATTGTAAAAGTGTTGTAATTATAAGTCCGATGGCACAAATTGCAACAATTGCAATCAAACAAGGTCTAACAATAGATAAAGTTGTAATCACCCAATCAGGAAGCAAATCCCCTTCAGCAAATAACAAAGTTTTTAACATTTAATTCTCCTTTTAGCAACACGCAATAAATATAGCAAAAGAAAAGAAAATAACCATCAATATTATAGGAACAATTTTTATACTAAATTTTTTAGCATTATAGTGAAGCTTTATAACAATTCTCAAAAAGCTTATACCAATCATAAACAAAGTTATAATAAGAATTACTTTTTGAAAAGTTGCCATATCGTGAAAAAATGCTACTACATCTCTATAAAAATATTGCATTTTATTCTCCCATTCTTTTTTATAGCTCTGTAATGATAACATTAAGCTTAAATATTTGTCAATGTTTTTTAATAAATTTTAGCTTAAATAACCCTTAATAATCAAATTTTCAGACTCTTCTCTTGTCAAGCCTAAGGACATAAGTTTAATTATTTGCTCACCTGCAATTTTACCAATTGCAGCTTCGTGAATTAAGCTTGCATCTTTGCATTGAACATCAATCTTAGGTATGGAAATCATCTTTGCATTGTCCAAAATTATTCCATCACATTCAATATGCCCAAAACAAACATTTTTCCCAACAACATTAGAATTAAAAATTTGGCTGGAATTTTCTTTTGCAACACCTCTACTTATGACTTGTACATTTGAATTTTCCCCTTCTAAAACAACATTAAAATTTGTTTCAGCAAAATCTGTACCCGTTGTTAAAATTTTTTCTTTTATTATTAATTTAGTCCTATCTTTTAAAATTGCATCAGTCTGTCTTTTGGAAAAAGTAACACCACCAATTTGTATTGTTTCCATTTCAAAACAACTACCACTTTCCATTATTATATTTGTTGTAGGATTAAGTATTTTCCCGCCTTTTCCTTCGCCTAAATGTTTTTCTACATATTTAACCTTACAATTTGATGAAAGATGGAAAGTGTGAATCCCATCGTGACGACTATCATCTTTAACAGGATTATGAATGCCACAACCTGCAACAATTAAAACATCGCAATCTTCTTCGATATAAAAATCGTTATAAACCAAATCGTTTAATCCACCAACAGTAATTATAACAGGAATATGCACACTTTTGTTTTTTGTGCCCTTTTTAACCACAATATCAATGCCACTTTTATCTTTTTTTGATATTATTTCAATATCCTTAGTTGAGTTCTTAGAAATGCACTCTCCATTTTTTCTTATGCTATAACTCCCCTGAGGAATTGAATGTAGATTTGTTAAATTATACAAAAGTTTGTCATCAACACTATCCATATTATCCCCCTAACCTTTTACAAACAGGTTCAGTTTTTAAAGTTTTGTAAATCTCTTCTCTTTCTCCCATCTTATAATCATCTTCATCTAGAAGAAGAATATAATCTGCTTGTTTTAAAATCTTGTCTTGATGACTTACTATTATAACAGTTTTATCTTTTAAACTTTTAAATATATCTATAAGTGAATCAAAACTCCAAAGGTCAATTCCAGCTTCTGGTTCATCAAACAAAAAAACATCTCCCCCCTTTGCTAAACTTAAAGCAAGTTCAATTCGCTTCAATTCTCCACCTGACAATGTTGAGTCTACTTCCCTATTTATGTAATTCTTTGCACAAAGTCCAACTTTAGACAAATATTCACACGCATCAGAAATTTTATTTGATTTCTCACTTGCAATATCAAGCAAGTTCTTTACAGTTAGTCCTTTAAATCTTATAGGTTGTTGAAAAGCAGTTGTAATACCCAAGTTTGCTCTTTGTGTAATATTTAAATTAGTTATATCATTGCCATTATAAAATATTTTCCCTTTTGTGGGTTTGTACAGACCCATAATCAATTTTATAAGAGTAGATTTTCCACTTCCGTTTTGCCCTGTAATTACAGTAATTTTATTTTCAGGAAAAGAAATAGTCATATTTTTTATGACAGCCTTTTCAGTTTCATTATTTTCATCATTGACAACAAAGTCAACATTTTTTACTTCTAACATAATACCTCTATTTACATTTTAAACATAAAATCTTGTAAAATCAAGAAAAAATAATGAATTATTTGACATTACTTACTTTTAAATATATAATACTAAAAATTTTGAGGTAATTAAAATGAATAAATTATACTTTAAATATGGAACAATGGGTTCGAGCAAAACTGCACAAGCCTTAATGTGCAGATACAATTATCTTCAAAAGAACTTCAATGTATTAATTGCAAAGCCAAGTATAGATGTTAGAAGCAAAAACATTGAATCAAGAATTGGACTTAGTTCCCCTTGCGAAACATTTGATACAGAAACAAATTTAATAGAGTTTTACAAGTGGTTTGATTCCATTAAAAAGGTAGATGTTTTTATAATTGATGAAGCACAATTTTTAACAGCATCACAAGTGAATGAATTAAAAGAAATAACAAAAAATATTCCTGTGTTATGTTATGGACTTTTAACAAATTTTAAAACAGAGCTTTTTGAAGGAAGCAAAAGACTTGTCGAGCTTGCCGACAGCTTGATGGAAATTAAAAGTGTTTGTAAATGTGGAAGAAAAGCAACAATAAACGCAAGAAAAATTAATGGCAAAATCATACAAGAAGGTGAAGAAATTGCTATTGGCAGTGACGAAAAATACGAAGGAATGTGTTATTGGTGTTATAAAAAAGAAATAAATAATTAAAAACAAGAAAAATTCTTGTTTTTTTATTTTATTTAAAAAAAATGTCTTTTTTTGTTATTTATAAATTAAATAAATATTTTTTGAAAATATAATTTTTGGAGGTTGTATGAAAAAAATATTTTTAATTTTTTTAATAACATTTTCTTTACTTTTCACATTTAGCACTTCTCAACAAATAGCTTTGGCACAAAATGAACAAATATTTGTTGTTGGAGAAGGTGAAATTTGTGTTACACCAGATACAGCTGTTATTTGTTTGGGAGTGGAAACTTTAAATAATGACTTAAGCATTGCTCAAACTGAAAACTCAACCAAAATTAACAATCTTATTGCAATTTTAAAAGAATATGAAATTCCAGATAATAACATTAAAACAAAAGCATTCAATGTTTATCAAAAATATGATTATTCACAAGGTGAAAAATTTGTAGGTTATTATGTTTCTACATTTATAGAATTTAAAACAACAGCCCTTGATGATATTGGCACAATTGTAAACAAATTGATTGAAAATGGTGCAAATAAGTTTAATGGTATAATTTTTACATTAGAAAATTTTGACGATGCATACAATCAAGCTCTTGAAATTGCTCTTAACAATGCTAAAAATAAAGCTTATTCTCTTTTTAATGGCGAATTAAACATTTTAAAAATAACAGAGGAAAAAAATAATATCTCTTATTTAAAAAATAGTTTAGGTTATGTTAACACCATAAGTGAAGCTACGCAATTTATGAAAGGTGAAATTAAAATTAATGCAATGGTCTCTGTAATATTTGAAAATGTACAATAAAAAAACTACAAATGCTTTGTAGTTTTTTATTTATTTTTTAAAATTTCTATTAATTTAATTTTTAAAATACCTATTAAGCAAACCTTGAAATGCCTTTCCGTGTCTAGCTTCATCTCTTGCCATTTCGTGAACGGAATCGTGTATTGCATCAAGATTTAATTCCTTTGCCCTTTTAGCAAGCTTTGTTTTTCCATCTGTTGCACCCATTTCTGCTTCCACTCTCATTTCCAAATTCTTTTTTGTGGAATCTGTTACAACTTCGCCTAAAAGTTCAGCAAGTTTTGCTGCGTGTTCAGCTTCTTCAAAAGCCGCCACTCTATAATAATCTCCAATTTCAGGATATCCTTCCCTTGTTGCAATTCTAGACATAGCTAAATACATTCCAACTTCTGTACACTCAGCATTAAAGTTCATTTTCAAACCTTGTTTAATTTCATCATCTACATCTTTTGCAATTCCAACAGAATGTTCAGATGCCCAAGTATAACCTTCTTCTTGTACTTTGAAAGCACTTGCTGGTGCTCCACAAACAGGACATTTTTCTGGTGCTGAATCACCCTCGTAAACATAACCACAAACCGAACATATAAATTTTTTCATAAAATCTCCTTTTATAAAAAATAAATATACATAAAAATAATAATTTGTCAAATTAAATAACATTTATTTTATTTTAATCTTGAAAATTTTTATAACATATGATATTTTTATAAAGCTTAGGAGAAATTATGTGGAATAATACACAATTTGCAACATCAGATTTAATATTTGGGAATAAAATAACAGAAAATGAATTAATAAAAACATTAAACAAGCTTTTATTACTAATAAACAACAATAAGGAAAAATATGTCATTATTCAGCATTTAATTTGGCCAAGATACGATACAATTGAAAACATCAAATTAGGTGTAATGAAATATGGTTTAGATATAAAATCCATTGGATTGGCTTCAACAACAAAAATCACAGGAAACACTCGCACAATAACTCCTCGTCAAATTATGGATTATCATTACGATATGCCACTGACGGCGCTTAGACATAATTTAGGATTTGCAATTCCATTAACCATAATAGATGAATTTGGTAGACGAATAAATTATGCACTAGATTACGATCATCCGGAAATTCCTTGGCGAGAAGGTAAAATGTGTGCAATTATAGATTTTGTTGCATTTGAAAAAAAGAGCATAAGTAATACATATTCTCTTTTCAATTTAGACTTAAATTCAACAGCAAACGAATATTCATATCAAATAAATAGAAAAGCTTTACCGTTTTTGAGCAAAGAAGAAAAGAAGCAACATTTTTTAGAAGTTTCTAAAATTATAAAAAAGATATTAGTTAATAAATACAAGATAATGACAGAAAAGGAGTACAATCAAGTTCCAGATCTCAATCCATATATAAACAAATTAATAATGCAGGAATACAAAAAAGTAAAAAATGAAATCTATGCCAACCCTGATTGTTGGTTAGAACCATAAAAATGCACAATTGGTATTGTGCATTTTTTACCACCTATTTTTTACTTTTTCAGCAAAACCTAAAAGATTTTTTATTTCAACTTTCTTACCATCATCTAGAATAATTTTTCCACTATACCTTCCAAAAATCTGATGTTGAATGCTTGAAATTATAATCGCACTTGAATGACTATACCTATCTAAAATTGGTTCAAATTTTAAATCTAATCTTCCATCACTTGATGTTATTATCCAAGTTTGCATAAAATCATCTTTTCCTTTTAAATTTTTAGGAATTTCAAACTTTACATCTTCAAGTTTATTTGCAATACCATCATAAAAAATCATATTTTCTGATGCATTAGATGTATCACCAAAACCAGCGCCAATATTAAATCCAAATTTTTTTCCTGAAATCTCCCTAGCACAAGCCCCCCAAAGCCAAGTACATTTATACGGCCATACACCACGTCCCCAATCAAGTATACCTTGTGAGCCTTGTTCAAAATCATATTTGTTGTTTCCAATTTTAACCATTCCAATAGCTTTGTAACCAATAATTTTATGATTATAATAAAAGCAATTTTCTTTTTCCCAAAATGGAGTTGCAATACACATACTGTCTTTTGGTTCATCTGTAAGCTTTATGTTTGCAATCAAAGATTCATCTTTATAGAAATTTTTTAAATAAACATTAATTTCTCTTGTCTTTTCATTTACTTGAAAAAAATAGTTGTATTTTTTATTTTTAACTTCAATATTGCCATAAGAAGATGAACTGGGCATATTGGTTTTTCCCAATGGCATAAATTTCATATTAGTTTTAGTAATTTCAGTTTTATTTACAAAATCTAAAAATGTTGTGCTATATAAACCCATATAGCCATTGTCTGCAACTGTAAATGCAACTCCAAATTTTTCATTATAAATTAAATAATAATCCCATTCTTTAATTTTTAACTTACTAGATTTAATCATTTTTCTGTCATATTTTAACAGCATTTTAGTTGAATAACCTTTTTCTGCAAGCTTGCCATTTTCATCTAAAAGGAATTTTTCTTCTTCAATTCTTTTTTGCATATTCTTCTCCATTCTCTTTTGAATTTTTTTAATATTTTACTTTAATTCAAATGGGTGTGAAAATATGTCATTAAGTTTACAAACATTAACAAATTTTCCACCTTTACTGAGGACAATATCAATATTCCCAAACTCACTTAAAAATTGTCTGCAAATTCCACAGGGATAACAAACAACATTATCGTCACTACAAGCCAAAGCAATTGCACTAAACTCCTTTTCCCCATCAAATATTGCCTTTACACAAGCAACTCGTTCAGCACAAATAGTTGCTCCATAAGAAGAATTTTCAATATTTGCACCCAAATAAACTTTTCCACTTTTGGTCAGCAATGCCACTCCCACACTAAATTTAGAATATGGACAATAACTATGCATTTTTGCTTCATTTGCTAAATCTACCAATTCTTGATAACTCATTTATTTTTCCTTTAATTTTTTATTTTTATTTTCTTTATTTTTATTTTCTTTATTTTTGTTTTCTTTATTTAATTGCAAAAGTTGTTTTATATCATAATGAAACTTTATTTTATTGTTAGCCACAAACCTTTTGTACTTTCTTTTCCTATGTTTATAATAATTATATAAAATTGTACCATTCTTTTTTAATGGAACAAATCCCCCTCCAGAAACTTCGGTAACAGGACAGGAAAAAATAAAAGCATTTTCATCACAATCTGCAACAATATATTTTAAATGAGCCACCTGTCCCCTATTCACAAGGACAAGAAGCATAGTTTGAGATGCCTTAGTATACATACCACTAACACTCATACCTGTAACGCCTCTTGCAACCTCTTCCATAATTCTTTTCGCAATTTCTGAATTTTTGTAAGAAATAATGTAATATGCTCTTACACTTTGCACACCAGCCACAACAAAATCGGCAACTCTGCCTGCTAAAAAAATTGCAATCAAGGAATAGAGAGCTGATGAAATGCCATAAACTAAAATTGAAGCAAAAATAACCAATGCATTTATACAAATTAAAACATTACCAACTGTAAAATTTGGATATTTTTTATTTATAATGCTTGCAAGCAATTCGCTCCCACCTGTTGAGCCACGTCCCCTTAACATTATACCTGTTCCCAATCCTGCTATTATCCCTCCATACAAAGCAAATAATAATGGATCAACTGTCAAATTTATATTAAAATTTGCAAATTGTAAAAATAGCGTGTAACCTACAATACCAATCAACGAAAGTATTGCAAATCTTTTCCCCATAGATTTTAAAGCCAAAATATAAAGAATAATATTTAGCAAGATATAAACAACTGACACCGGAATATCTATTCCCCCATACTTTGCAAAAAGAACACTTATTATGGTTGCAATTCCAGAAAATCCACTTGGAAGAATTTCACTTGGAAATAAAAAAGTGTTAAATGCAAATGCCATAAAAAACCCACCCACTAAAACAAGTAGGCAATCAACTATAAATTTTAACTGTTTATTTTTAATAACCATTGTAACTAAATATAACTTAATCTATGAAAATTTGTCAAATTATTACAAGCAATTCAAAAAAGTTGATATAACAAATTTGTTTTTATCATAAATATCCATCAAATATTTTTCTGATATTGGATGTTTTAAAAAATCATTCCCAAGTTCTATTGTAAAAGCAGGTATTTTATAATAATAGCTAAGATAATCACTAAGCCCACCTGTTGAATTTTTTGTTTTAATTGGCAAATATCCATTTAGTTCACATAACCTTTTTACAATTTTTCTTTCTTCTTTTAATCGTTTTCCAGACATTTTGAAACCGTAATAAATAACCTCACCTTTGGAATGAAATGATAAACTTCCGTCAATTTTATTTTGCTCAACAAATTTTAAAAAATTAATATTTTCTATTTCAGAATTAGGATAATATCCGATAAAATTAGCTTTTGACAATTTTTTTGTATTTTGAGCTCCCTGCCCCCAAAAAACATCATAATTAACATTTAAATCAACCCCATTAATATTTGCTTTCCATTGAGAAAAATCTTCACTTTCATTTACAAGTAATAAAAAACTTTTAAGTTTTTCATCTTTAATAAAATTCACTCCGTCTAAGACTAGTCTTATTCCGTCAGGATTCATCATAGGAATAAAGTAGATTCCACCATTCAATTTAAAATTCTTTAAATTATTAATTGCTTCAAGTATAAATAATGTTGAAATGTATTCTCTTGCGTGTATTCCTCCTTCAACAACAATTTGTTTCCCATCTGTATTTCCCAAATGAAAACAAACAATGCTTTCCCCAAGAACACTTTTACCAATATCAAAATTTTTAATTTCTCTTTTTAATTTTTCAATTTCTTCAATAATTTTAATATATTTCATATAGAAAATATATGCAAAAAATGTTAATTGTGAATATAAATTTATATGATAAGAGGATACAATAGGAGTATTGCAGTTGAATATGCTTTAAAATATGCATTAAATCCTAACCCTAACTATTATGACTTTGACAACATTGGTGGAGACTGTACAAATTTTATTTCACAATGTGTATATGCTGGTTCAAAAATTATGAATTATAACAAATTGAAAGGTTGGTACTATATTAACCTTAATAATCGTGCACCCAGCTGGACCAGTGTAAATTTTTTTCAAAATTTTATATTAAACAATATGTCAGTTGGACCGTTTGGCATAGAAATACCCAAAAAAGATATTGAGTTAGGAGATATAATTCAATTAAAACAAGATAAAATATATAATCATAGTTTAATAGTCACAAAAATAATAAATTCTGAAATATACATAAGTACACATAGCACAAATGAATTGGACAGACCACTCAGCAGTTATTTTTATAAAGAAATAAAATATATAAAAATATTGGGTGTAAACATCTAAAAAAGTTGAAATTGATCATCAAAAATGCTAAACTGAAAAGTGTTAAGAATATTGTTAAACAGCGAGAATGATTTCAATAAAAAAATTTGTTTCACAGTAAAGTTAATAGTACACTAGCTTGATGCAAAT
>CALVZZ010000077.1 GCA_944372715.1 uncultured Clostridia bacterium
AATTTATCAATGTCAATATTTTTGCTTACCGAATTAATTGTAAAAATCCTTTTTTCATCATCTAAAAAAATTTTTGTTAAAGATTTTAAACTCTGTGTTACAATTTCAATTTTCATACTTTACCTCATAAACATTTTATACTTTTTACCATATAAATCAACTATTTTTGCAAAGCTGAATCCGATGTTTTTACAAGATATGTTTTTTGATGTTTTTTCTTTTTTTTAATATTTTTATTAACCCTTTTAACTGCATTTATTGAATCATTTAACACTTGAACATAGTCAGGTGCAAAAATCATATTGCTGGAATTGTATTTTTTTATTTCTTTATATGCCCTTTCCAAATATTCAATACCTATTGCGCTAAAATAATTTATTGAATCATTTAATAAATTAAAATTATCTCTACCTATTGCCTTTTCAAATGCATATGGGTCAGATGAAAGCCTGCATTTTATTATTAAAGATAAATTATCATCTATAAAATCACCCATTAAATTAAAAAACTTTGAATACAAAGAGGACTTAGGATTTTTTGCACCAATTTCAAATCCATCTCTAACAAAAAGTGAATATATTTTTTCTGTAATATAATCGTTAACAATTTCATCTAACATACAAGAATTTTTAGTAATCCTGTTTTTTGAAACATAACAAAAACCATATTTGTAGCCCATATATTTTTCTTCATTAAATATCAAATCAGACTCTACAATATGATTCATCTCGTGAATTAGAGTAGAAGTATCAAGATTTAAAAATTGATCACATATACAGATGTTATAAATTTGTTTATCACTAATTTTCCTTAACGGATAAACCCACGCAAAACCTCCATTGTTTTTTGTTACATAAGAATAAACTTCGTCTAATAAATTCAATTCTAAAACATTATATCCTTCTTTTAACAAAGTTTTAATTACGGTATCCAAATAACAATTTCCGTGAGTTTGTTCAAAGACAAACATATCGTCAAGATTATCAAAAACTTCTAAAATTGAATCGTCTTGCAATTTTTTCATAAGAGACTTACTATTTATATACTTATCAAAATCATTTCCAAAATCAAAACCTAGAAATTTAAATAATTTAATATAATTTTGTTTATCTTTAACAGTAAAAAACATTTCATTTTTTTCTATAAAGTCTAAATACAAATTTACATATAAATTAATATTTTTATCTTTTATTAATTCATTAACACCTTTTTTAATAATTTTTGAAAATAGCAACAAAACTATTGAGGCTTTTTTCTTTTTATAGTTTAAATAACTTTCAATTCCTTGAGATTCCATTTTCCCAATCTTATCTGTTATCACTTTGCTTTGTATTTTTATGGAATCAACCTCTTTTTTATATTTATCATACCATAATAGTTTTAATTCCTTATATGATTGAAAAAACTTTAATAAATGTTTGCTTAAAATAATATTCAAAGTTTTATATAAATTATCTTCCGTCATTGGTTTTTGACAGTCCACTATACCAAATGCATAAGCTAAATTTACAATGTTATTTGCAATATCTTGCTCTACATCGTTAACATTAATATTACCTTTTTTATATTCTAAGATGGTTTTAAAAACTTTATCAAAATTGTAATCACGAATATAAAAAAACCTTTCAACAGGCAAATTTAATTTATTAAACAATTTAAATTCATATTTTTTTATCTTATTATTATAATATTGTTGAGCTTGAACCTTTACTGCTTTTAATGTATTTGGGTCTATTCTTCCCGAAAAAATATAAATAGCATTTTTTAATCTATTTTCAATTCTACTCCTGTATTCTTCTCCGTAAAACTCCACAAAGTATTCAATTATTTTGCCTAGTTTTCCCTCAATAGGATTAAAAATATTAACTCCGTCTATAATTATTTTTTCCATACCTTCACCTAATCATCTATATATTAACACAGTAAAGAGCAAAATTCAATATAAAAAATAAAAAACACGACAATGTCGTGTTTTTTATTTTGTTTTGTATTATTCTGTTATATTTTCTTCATTTGGCTCTTTAATGGTTTCATCTTCCACAACTATTTCAGTAACTACATCTTCATCAGCTTTTTTGTTTCTTGTTGCCTTTTTAGTTTTTTCTATTTCTAAAGTTTCTTTAACTTCACTTTCTACACTTTCTTTCGCAACAGCAGAAAGCCTTTCCTTTTTTTGTGTATAGATAACTATTGAATTACCACTTTTACTTTTAATTTTTCCACCAATTTGTTGATATACGATTGCGCTTCCCATCATAAAGTTAACATTACCATCGTTTTGTGTGTTAATTTCTGCACCATCACAAAGCTCACCAACTTCACCCATATTCATCGTTCCAACACTAGACTTATTTAACATATACCCAATTTTACCATTCATAAGAGTAGATATTGAAGTTCTATCTAGCATACCAATAATACTACCATTAATCATAGTTCCTATTTTTGCATCATTTCTTATAAACATAATTTGTGCATTGTTAATTGTTGCAACTTCTGCTTTATCATCAATAAATTTTATGCTACCCTTATTGAATGTACCAATCTTTGCTTTGCCTTTTACATAGTCAATATGTGCATCATTAATTGTGGTTATATTGGATTTATCTTTAACCATATAAATAGAACCTGTTTTTATTAAGCCAATTTTCGCCTTGCCACCAAGTGTTTTAATATCGCCACTATTTAAAATTTGTATTTTTGAGCGACCAACAACTTCTATGTAATCAGAATTTGTACTTTCAAGAATAATTGCACTTCCATTTACAGTAACATTTTTGCAATCTATTAAAACGTGTGCACCCTCACTTAAAAGCAAATTATCTTCTGCTTCGTGTACAGTTGGTTCAGTAATTTTTTCTTTAAATAAATCAAAAAAGCTCATATTTCACCTTCTAAATATAATTTCTTATTCAGATTATACACTAACTTTAATTAAAAACAAAATAAAAACACCCTATTTGTTGTTAATTCCAACAAAATTACAAATTGGAATAGAAAAACAAATTCCACTCACATTTTCTTCTTTAAAATGTTTTTTTATAGCTTTTATTATTTTCTTTTCGCAATTTTCATTTACAACATTTAACACAATTTCTTTTTCACTATTAATATCAACTCCTAAAAACGAAGTAAAATTTGCTCCCGTTCCTTTTGCATCAAAAATTGTCCCACCTGTTGCTCCATTCTCTCTAGCTATTTTCATAACAACGGAAGAGTACCCATAGTCAACAACGCTAACGACCATATTTTTTTCAATACCATTCATAACCCTATCTCCTATTTTAATATTAAACATTATACCTGAATTTTGCTTTGAAAATAATTTATTTTCTTCAACTCGTTTCTTTAATTTCTTTAATTCACCTTTTTGAATATTAATAAAATATATGCTTTTGTCTTCTCTGCTTATATTAAAAAATTCCCAGAAACTTTCTTTTGAACTTCCCCTTGCCTTATGTTTTACAATCCCCGTTATCTTAAATTCATTTATTATATCATTAATTTTATTTTCCAAATGTTCATTTGCTATTATTATCAAAATTTCTTTCATCATTATTTTTCCCCTTCCTTTTATTTAAAGTTAAATAAATCAATCCTAGCATTTCTAAGGTAACAATTGGAACACTTGCAACAATACCAGCAAGGCCAAAAGCATTTAAAAGTTCATTTCCTCCATTTAATATACTTGAAAGACCTATACAAATTGGTAAAATAAATGAAACTGTCATAGTTCCTGACGCTATTCCTCCAGAATCAAAAGCAATTCCCAAAAATATTGGAGGAATAATATAACCAAGTAAAATGGCAACAAACATAATAGGGAGTAAAACATACCACAAATTGATATTATAAACAACGTGCAACAAACCAAAAATAACGGAAATAGAAATTCCTATTCCAATTGCAACATAAATAATCCATTTTTTTAAAAGTTTGGAAGTTACATCTTCTACTTCCTTAGCTAATACTAAAATTGCAGGCTCTGTAAATACTATCATAAAGCCCAGTAAAGCTCCCAATAAAAATATTAAACCATTATTCAAACTTGCAATATTTTCTCCAATAAAATATCCCATTGGACTAAAACCATAAAACACTCCGGTCAAGAATAAAATAAGCCCCAAATAACAAATAAAAAATCCTATAAAAACCTTGAAAGCCAATTTAGAAGGAAGTTTTAAAATAAAAATTTGCAAAAGAATAAAGATAACAAGCAATGGAGATAGTGCAATGCTTACATCTTTAATATTTTGAATTAAAATGGGGATAAACCCAGACACACTTTCTGCAACTTGAGAATTTGTTCCCATAGGTCCAATTATTATACCTAAAATTAAAACAGCAATTATTGGTCCGGTTGAAACAATGGCGACAGCTCCAAAATTGTCATCTTTTGAAGTTCCACTTCTCACAGCACACAAACCTATAACGAGAGACAATAAAAATGGTGCAGTAATAGTTCCAGTTGCCACACTACCAGCATCAAAAGACAAACCCAAATACTCATTAGGGGCAAAAATTGCTAAAATAAAAATTAAAATGTAAATAATGGTCAATATATATTTTAATGATATTTTTTTTAAAACTCTAAATAACGCAAAAGAAACAAAAAGACCTGCTCCAATTCCGAAAACTGATAAAATCAACCAGGTGGATAAAAAAGGATTAATAGAAACAATTTGTCCCACCAAGACTTGAGCATCTGGCTCTGCAATTGTTGTGACAAAACCAAAAACAAAACCAAAAAGAATGATAAGCCAAATCTTTTTTAATCTCATCAACCTCGTTCCTGCTCTTTTACCAACTTCCAAAATGCTTAAATCAATTCCAACAAGAAACAGAGCTTGTCCAAAAGCTAAAAGTAAAGCACCCAAAAAAAATGATAAAATTAAATTTTTATCAAAAGGTACAACTTTTACTGCACACAAAAAAAGAACAACAAGAAAAATAGAAAATGTTGCAATTGAAGATTGTGCTAGCTTCTTTAAAAAATTCACAGATATAGTTTAACACCTTTTGTAAATTTAAGTCAAAAAAATATTCAACAAAAAAACTTTTTTCAATTACCTGCTAATAGAACAATCAAGTAAATTTTGTAGAAATTTTATAAAAAAATTATCATATCACAAAAAAAAGATAGAAAAACAATTGACAAAGTAATACCATTATGATAATATAAGCATACTTTGTGAGAATAGTTAAACAATGCAAACAAAAGTTATAAGCTTAAAAGTTAACAACTCACTAAGCCAAGCCGATGGAATGTAGCTCAGAGGCTCAAGCACCACCCTGCTGCCGAGCGAAGCGAACGCCAATCGCATACCGACTTCCCTGACGGGCGATTATAAGGTGGGCACCTTATCTGGGTGGCAAACTTAATACATAGACAAAGCAAAGTCTTTAAAACTAAGCCGATGGAATGTAGCTCAGCCGGTTAGAGCACCACCCTGATAAGGTGGGGGTCGGTGGTTCGAGTCCACTCATTCCAACCAAATTTGAGAGCAAAAATTGCTCTCATTTTTTTATCCAAAAAGTGGCTAAAACCCAGTAATTTCGGGCATTTCAGGACTTTA
>CALVZZ010000078.1 GCA_944372715.1 uncultured Clostridia bacterium
GTAGTAAATGAAAATGAATATTCCATTGAAAAAGAATCTACAGAAAAAGTATTGAAAAAATTTTAAAGGAACAATCAATTAAAAACATAAGAATTATTATATAAATCAAAAGCCCTTATTTTGGACTTTTGATTTATATATTTATAATATTGTAATTTAATGATAAAAGTAAAACCATCAAAAGAATAACAATCATAATAGAACTTTGTATCAATATTTTTTTTACGGCTTTTTTCTCTTTGCCATCTTTAAATTTTGATTTACTCCATCCATATATTAGGTATGTTAAAACACTTATTATAATTAAGGTTATTGCTGATATTGATATTATAAATAATAGATGATGTGTAATTAAATTATTTTTAAATAAAATAATTGTAAAATAAGTAACTCCAAGAATAATTTCCAATAAAACAAAAAAAGCATTTGTAACATAAACATATGGATACTTACAAAATCCTCTTTTTAATTGGCTGCATTTTTCCATTCCTGGAATCTCTTTGCTCCCGCTTTTATTACAAAATAAACAATGTCTAAATTGATGTTGATTGTATTTTTCATCACTACTATTATTTTGAGGCACAAAATCAATGCATGCAGTATGTATTGGTTTTCCAGCTAGTCTTGCAAGTAAAAACATTAATAAAAACAGGACATTAAATATTATTTGTCCTGTAAAAATTACTGCCAATAAAATTCTTAAGGTAGGTTGGTTCCCTAAATTTTGAAAGGCACTGATTAGATTAAAACCACCAAACATTACTACTATTACCGCTACAAATACACCTATGCTTGCTATTGACTGAGGTAATAAATTATTTATTTTTTCTTCCTGCTTATCGATATCCTTTTCTGTTTTTTCTATTTTAGTTTTAAAGTTGCTAATTTCTTTTTGAAAATTTTTATATATAGCATTATCATATTCACTATCTATATTATCTTCTACTATTTCTATAGTAGTTAACAAATTAAATATAGAATTACATATGAAAATAATGTAATACTTTTCATTATTATCTATTTTAAAATTTATTATGTTTTCAATAATTAAATTAATATTATCTTTAAATAAAATACTATCGGTATTTAAAACAAAATTAAAAAATTGATTTAAAATATATTCTACCTCAATATTATTTTTCTTACATTTCAATAAAATATTTACAAACTGTTTTGAAGTGCCGTCTATGTCATTTATTTCTTTTTCAATTTTTATAAAAAATTGATTTAGTAAATTCATTGTAATTTATTTCCTCATTTATTTTAAAAATTTCTAAGAGTTTCTGTGCATGATTCAATACTTTTATAAAGATTTTGCTTTTTTGCTTTTCTTATTTGTATCTTCTTTTTATAATTCGGATCACTTCTAAGTATAATTTGTGTTTTAGCTGTTTTTTTATGTTTTGCAAGCTGATATCTTCTTTCGTTTACAATATTTTTTGATACATTAGTAGGCATGCTGACACCTTCTTTTATATGTTTTATATAATCAGTTAAATTATTATATTCTATATTTAGAGAATTCAATAAACGCAAAAAATTAGAATCTTTTTTCAATTCTTGTATTAAATCAAGCGAATCATTGTTTTCTCCATAAATTTGTTTCAAAACAAAAGTAAGGATTTCATCGTTATTATTTTCCATATATCACTAACTCCATCCAATCTTATTTTATAAGTATTATTATTTAAAGTCAAGTTAAATTATATTAACATTTTTATTATTTCCTTTTTATTTCTGCTATATCCTTAAATTTTCAAGCCTTCTAATTCTATTAGCTAGATTAGGGTGGCTGCTGGTTAGCTTTTCTATAAAGGACATCTTTTCATTGATATTCATTTCTTTTAAGATGTATAAAACGTCTTTTAACTCGTTCCCATAGCCAATATCTGACGCAAACTTATCCGCACAATATTCTGTATTCCGCTTACTTGCCTGCAAAATAAGTTCTATTACTTTAATTATAAGATTGATAAATGTTACCATTAACCATTTACCAAATTTTAATATCCATGCACAAAACAGAAAACCAGGAACACTTTTTAAGGTGTCCAATAGGAAGTCTAAAATCTTTAAACCAATATTCAATACAAAAAAGATTAAACTGAACACCCCGCCACCAATAGTCATTAACAGTAACATCTTTGTATCTCCGTTTGAAAGATGTCCGAACTCATGAGCAAATAAACCGTATAATTCATTTTGACTTAAAGTCTCAATCGCACCCCTTGTAACCATTATTGAATTAGAACCAAAAGCACAAGCATTGATTGTAGGACTTTCCTCTATGTAGAGCTTTATATATCTTGAAAGGGTAGGGTTATGTTCTAAAACATTATTATAAACATCATGAAAGACAGGTAATATCTTATTCCTGTCTTTTTCGATTTCAATTTCTCTTGCGTCTAAAACAAACCTTAATATGCTTTCTCCCAACGGGGAAAGAGCAGCGGCTACCGATACACCAAGTATTAACATCATAACTACAAATATGATAGGCTTTTGATAAAAGCAGGCATAGAAAAATATAATATAGGCAATTGCGAATATAACAAATACCCCATTAGATTTTAAAAAGTTTTTCATAGCTGATACCCCCTAAAATGGCTTATTGATATTTATTTTTGTATGATAGGATAAATCTTTGGATAAGAATATCCCTTGGCCTGTTTTTAAGTTTTTAATGGTGTCTGGGTGGTAAATAAATTCATGGGTTCGCCTTAATGTTCCTATCCCTGTTGCAGTTACAAAGTCTTTTCCATTGACTTGGTAGGTTGCTTTCATAGTTTGGTGCGTTCCTAAAATGTGCGCCCATGCTTCCGCATTTTTGGAACTGTTTTGTCTTAGTACAAGATAATTATTGCAGTTTTCTATTATCTGTTCGGTTAGTTCTTCTGAAATGTCCCTTATATCACTTAAACTCTGCATAGATAAAATAGAAGTTACATTTGCAGAACGGCTCTTATTTACTAAGTCTACAACCGATTTTGAAACATACACATTGAACTCATCGAAGATATAGAACACTCGTTTTTTCTTTTCTGTATATAGCTTTGATACCGCTTTTTTACTGTCGATGACAAACAGTTTTCCAAAGAGAGCGGACAGTTCGGGATATAATAACGGGTTTAAGATAAATATAATACTTGCGTTTTCTTTGATTGCGGTATATATATCAATTCCGTTATCGTCAAAGATTTTCCCGATACTGCTTTCCTTTAGAACTGCAAATCTGGCTGTCGCACCCTCTACAATACTTTTGCTGTTTTCCGCTATTGAACAGTAAAAGACATGTTGTTCTTTACTTATCAATTTTTTATTACATAAATCTTTTGATAATTTCATAAAGTTAAGCGTGGGCATATTACTTATAATGGTATCAAAAGTTAAAATTTCAGATTCAAGCTTTAACATTTGGATAAGTAACTGCAAATAGCGTTCCATATTAAATTTATAATGTGGTTCGCTCCACTCAGTAAGATTGATAAGCATATCTTTGGCACAATCAACATCTGCATTTTTAAATGGATTGTATTTGTCAGATTGTGTCGGGTTGTTTAGGTCTATTATGTATAGTTTCCTATCATGGGAAAACTCTCTTGTTATCTCCAATAGGGAACCCGTGTCTGTGTCTCCTTTACCATCTATAATAACTAAAGGATAATTATAGGCAATGGCTGACTTTATGAAGTTAGAAAGTGCGACCGTTTTACCTGACCCTGTTGTCCCACAAACCAAAAAGTGGTTTAGATTAGTTGGTATTATTAGTTTTTTGTTATTTGTAGTACCAATATCTATATGTTCTATGTCATTACCAACTTTTTTGATTTGTGGTTTTTGTTTGGCGGTTTTCATATCTTTTTTGAAGTTATAGACTTCTGGGTGGAAATAGCCCTTTAAAAATCTGATTAAAAAGCTAGCTCCAATTAAGATAACCGCAATAACTATGGTTATTATAAAAGATGTTTTCGCCATTTGTTCAAGATACGCCGTTGTTGACATATTCAATCACCCCCTTTAAGTCAGCAACTTGTATCTCGTATTGGTTTTTTACTTCTTCTAAATTTTGTTTAACTTTTTTATTATCGGTTATCCATATTTGAACATCATAATGTAGATAATTATTACTGATATTTTTATACAATTTTTCTTTAGATTTTATGGACAACTCTATTTCAATACAATAGGTAGTATCTAGATAGGTAAAAACTAAATCAGGTGTATGTCCTTTATTTCCAAAACCAGCTTGATTTTTTAACTCCCTATCGGTTGTTATATCTTCAAGTGATAAGTTAAATTTATTCATGTAATAGATAGCAGTATCAATTACATAGATATCATGTCTTATCTGTTCAATTCTTATATTTTGGGTTATGTATGGTAAGTTAAATATTCTTTTGGCTTTCGGTGTAGCAAAATAGAGATAAGCTATACCGTAGAGAAATCGCCTTTTTTCAATTAAATTTTCATCCAGCATTTTTTTAAGCCTGCGGTTACACGCACTCATGCTTGTAAAGTTTGCAAGCAACATAATCTGTCTTGATAAAGCAAAGCGGAACTTTGTAATAACATCTAATATCTGTTTGTCCCTTAACATAACCTTTATTTTGAAAACCTCCTTTGCATTGTGGGTATATATAGCCCTTCTTGGGGGTTTTGTTTCCCTTAAAGAGTAAGGGGGATAAAAAGGCGGTAGGGGTTGTACTTGTACAAGCTGGGGGATTTGGAGGTTTTGATTTCTTCTTTATAATCTTATATATCTACTAAATAATATGAAATTTAATTATTTATATTCATGATTTCTTAAAACAACCTAACACAAAAAAATATAGCTATAAAATATACACGAAGAAAGGGAGAGGTCACGGGTTGTTAAAGCCGTGACCTCTCCCTTTCTTTGGGGCTTTCTTAGGTGTTGGGGTGTTGTTTTAAGAAACAACAATTTAAAACATATCTTTTTTTATCTTGATTTTATTTATATTATGTTAGATTGGATAATCTTTGTAGTTTGCATTTCATTACTATATTTTGGAGTAACTGTAATAAAGCTGTTATAGCAATATAGCAGAATCCCACATGATAATAGTGTTATGCTTACAATAATTAAAATATCTCTAATTCTATGATGCTTGTTTTCTTCATTTTGTTTGGGGCTGTCCCATGTCATGAGAAAATAAAAAGCAGAAACAATTATTAATAAAACAACTATAATTATTCCTATACTTACACCAATAGGGTTTTCTACAGTTAGGTTATATGCTTTGAAACATTTATCAATCAGCCAAAAAGAAACTAAAAAGAGTTCCATTAGAATTATACCTATATTAAATATGTACATATAGGGGTATCTATAAAAAGTCCTTTTAAACAAGGAACATTTTGTTTCTTTCTTTTCAAACAGGACACAGTTATCACAATGTTTGTCTATCATTTGATAATTCTTATCCTTATCTTTGCCTTTAAAATTAGAACATGAAGAGCATATATGTTTATTTGATAATCTTGCAAGTAAATACATCAACAAAAAAAGGACATTAAATATTATTTGTCCTGTTATTAGTGCGACTGTTATAACTCGATATGCTGATAAGTTCTCAAAGCCTGCAAATATATCTATAAGGCTAAACCCACCAAACATTATAACTATAATCGCCACAAATATCCCCATTACTGAGATTGTATTGGGTAAAACATTTTTTACTTCTTTTTCAAATGAATTGATTTTTTTTTCTTGTTTATTAACCCTTTTTCTAATTTTTTTTGTTAAATTTACTATTTGATCAGTTTGATCACCAAACAAATTCAAATATTTTAAAATATTATTATCATAGTTGTTAATGAAACTATTAATAACACTTAAAGAATACAAAACGTATGGGTATTCCTTTGAAGTAGTTTCGAGTTTACTTGCATAATCGACAATTTCTAATAAATTGCTTACTAGTATACTTTCGTCTTCCATATTATCACAGAAGTTTTCAATTGATAGACATACATTATCAAGAAAGTTTATAATATCTTTATTATCAATTAAAAAATTAATCAAATATTTAGCTTCATTTTCTAAATTAATTTCATTAAAAGAAATATTCTCTAAAAATACATTAAGATTTTCTTCTAGCTCCATTGTACTCCCTCTTTTTTAGTATTTTTTAACATATTTTTGATATTTATCTACAATTATGGAGAAATCATGCATTTTTCTATCTATTCTTTTATTTCGCGCTTCCCGTGCAGTCTTTGGTATTGAGAAATCATTCAATTCTCTGCTTCTTCGTATACTTCGTGCTTCTCGTGCAGTCTTTGGTATTGCTTGCGTTGAAGTTCTAATTTTGTTATTCATATTATCCCTCTTTTGTTTTTCATTTGTTGTATTGATTTGATAAAACAATTTTTTAGAATTATTTAAAATAATATCTATAGTACTTTTTAAATTTTCATTTTGCATTAAATCAAAAACATTTTGGCCTGTATCATGACAATGTTTTGCTAATTCTTCTATTATATATTTCTCTATGTTATTGGTAAATTCCTCTTTTTTCATAAAAATTTCTGCTCCATTTCTATTAAAATTATAACATACCAAAAAATTAATGCAAATTTAAATATAAGATTCTATCTTTGTAATAATATAGTTTATGTGTAATTATATTTATAATACGAACTCTGAAGGTATCTAGGTTGCTTTTTAGGATTGTTTTATCATCCTTACAGGAGTCTATTATATCAGTTAGTTGCTAATTTTATATAAACAAAGATAAATCTGATTTTTCTCATGAAAACGAGGTATCTATTTATCTGCTCATTTTAATTTTTGTAAGTTTAGGAGTTTCGATATATGTAGAGTTTTTATCTAATGGGTTGCGTTTATTAAAATCTCTTTTTAGATCCGTTCTATACAATTTAATATAATGATGTGCCATATCTGGAGAACAATGACCTAAAACTTCTCGTAATTCGGATTCAGAACCTCCACCTAAAACAAAGTATTTAGCAAAAGTATGCCGATATATATGTACACCATGTTTATTAACGCCTCTTTTTTTGCTATATCTTTTCATAGCTGATTGTACAGCGCTTCTTTCTAGTTTTTCGCCATATTCATTACAGAATAAAAAATCGTCCTCATTTCCTTTTCTTATTTCTAAATATTCTTTTAGAATTTTATGTAAATTTTCACTCATAGGTATATTATACGGTTTATTATTTTTCAACACTTTTAAAGTTATAAATCCCGAGTTAAAATCTAAATCTCTTATTTTTATATTTACTAGAGTCTTTAGTCTAATACCACTTCCTAACAAAAAGCATGAAATACACCAGTCACGAAATTGTCCGAAAGTACATCTGTTAATATTGGGTTTCTTTACTAAAAGTGATATTTCCTCATCAGTAAAAGGGTCTTTCCCATCGTCTGGACTTATAGGTAAACTAATTTCAAAAGAGGGCATATAATTATTTTCCATAAAAAAGTAGAATATAGTTCTCAAAGACATTGCATAAGTTTTTAGAGAACGAGCTTTTATATTGGGATTGCTTTCCCTTTTTTTCTTATAAAAATCCAATAAATGATTTTTCGATATAGTTTTACAAAGCATATCTTCTGGAAAATACTTTATCCACTGTTTATATGCTTGTGTCAAATCATAAATATAATCTTCTGAACAATTTAGAGATTTCTTTTCTTGAATAAAATTTTCAAACCCATCTTTTAAAGTTATATTTTCAATGTCTTTCACGTTAAATTGCTTCATTACAATTTTAGTCATATTGCTTCACTCCCGTTATTAAAATATATGATGCAATATAGAAAAAATGAACCACATGGTTAGATAAAAACTGTAGGAAAAACCAAGAGGTCATAATTACAAAAATGTAATGTACAAGTACAATTATTGACTAAATGGTAGTGGACAAACTAAATATAACTTGTCCATATAATTGC
>CALVZZ010000079.1 GCA_944372715.1 uncultured Clostridia bacterium
GAATTTTTATACTTAAAAAGAAATTGTTTATTGGCTTTGAAATTATTGCTATTGAAAATACACAGACAAAGCTGAGTAAAAAGCCTAAATCAAAAACATATAGTGGTCGAAAAAGCAAAATTAAAAGTCCTGCAACAGATATAGAATTTAATATATCATATCTTTTGCCAAATAATTTTGCACTTAAAAATATAATAATCATTATGGTTGCTCTTGTTACACTCGCATTAAATCCACAAAGATAACAATATACAAATAAAATTATTGCTGTTATTATAAACTGAATATAGTATTTGCATTTCAGTTTGCTTAGTACAAAATATAACCCACCTGCCAATACTCCAACATGTAAACCTGAAACAGCAAGTAAATGTCCAACACCAATTGCTGTAAAATTGGAGAATATATCTTCATTTAAGTCCTGTTTGTTGCCAAACAAAACAGAATATGCAAGTTCAGCACCTTGTTCTGACATATTTTGATAAAGACCATTCTTTACTGCAAGTTTAAAACTTTCTGACAAATTTGGATTACCCTTAGCAATGTCATCCTTTGTTAAAGATGCATAAGCAAAATATTTTTGATTATTTTTATAATAATAGGTATTAATTTTTCCAAAGCTTTCAAGTTTTTGGCTTTCAAGTTCTGTTGTAAAAGTAATATAATCTCCAACTCCCAAACTCTCTTCCGTTGATGTAATGTAAACATATACATTACCTGCTTTTTCACCATTGACTGTTACATTTGTAATTAGCACGCCACCTTTACCATCAAGATCATCACTTACTCTTCCCACAACAGTAACATTACCAACATAATCTTTTGGCTTGAAGTTATTATAATCAACAACAAATAATCCCATTCCAATAGCAAAAGAACAAATTACAACAATAAGACTTAAAAATTTTTTTTGAAAAATAGATACCGACAACAATGCAATCAACAATAAAAACAGAAAACTTAATATAAATATATTAGCACTAAAAATATCTCTTGCAAATCTAATTCCAAGAGCTAATGAAACAAAAGAAAAAAGTATTGGTCTAAAATTAATTATATTTTTCATTTTTTAATTTATCTTTAAAGTTTTCTGTTAAATAAAAAATAGTGGGCAATTTGTCAACAACATAAATTGGTGTAGCAACAATACCACGCTCCCATTTGCTCACAGCAGATTGTTTTACATTAAACATCTTTGCAAATTCTTTTTGGCTAATTTTATGTTTAAGCCTTAAATCCTTTATTACTTCCCCTATTCTCATAAAACCTTGAAATATTATAACAAAAAAAATAAAATCATAAAAGTAAAATTTTAACTTTAACAAGAAAAATATGATTAAAAAAAGCTGTAAACACAAAGCTTGTTTACAGCTCTTTGGTACCCCTAAAGGGAATCGAACCCTTGATTCCGCCGTGAGAGGGCGACGTCTTGACCTCTTGACCATAGGGGCTTGCAAGATGATTATAATATACTTTTACTTTTATTGCAAGGAAAATTTTATATTAATTTTATTTTGTGATATTGGAAAACAATTGATTTTATTGTAAAATTTTGTTATCATTATTATGTTAGTTTAAAAAGGCAAAAGTATGATAGAAATTAAAGAAGTAAAAACAAAGAGTGATAAAAAAAAGTTTGTAGACTTTCCTACAAAGTTATATAAAAATTGTAAACAATATGTCCATCCATTAAGAATGGATGAATTGAATTTATTTAGCGAAAAGAATGTTTCCTACGAAGATTGCGATACTGTATACTTTTTGGCATACAAAAATGGACAAATTGTAGGAAGAATTGCTGGGATTGAACAAAAAATATATAATCAAAAAGTGAATGAAAAAAGAATTAGATTTACAAGATTTGATTCTATTAATGATGTAGAAGTTGCAAAAGCTCTTTTTAAAGCAGTTGAAGATTGGGCAAGAAAGAAAGGAATGGACATAGTACACGGCCCACTTGGATTCAATGATTTAGATAGAGAAGGAATGCTTATTGAAGGCTTTGATGAACTTGCAACATTTGAAGAGCAATACAATTATTCTTATTATCCTGAACTTTTAGAAAAATGTGGTTATAAAAAAGAAGTAGATTGGCTTGAATATAAGATATTTCCAACATATGGCGAAAGAGAAAAAAGAGTGGAAGTTCTTGCTGAAAAGGTTTTAAAAAGATATAATTTAAGGATTGCAACAGGCAAGAATAAGAAAAAATTTATTGAAAAATATAAACAAGGCATTTTTGAAGTTATTGATGAAGCGTATGGAGATTTGCACGGTGTTGTTCCCTATACTGATAAATTAAGAGATCAGATAATCAATCAATTCAAAATGTTTATAAGCTTAAATTTTATAGTTACAATAGTTGATGAAAATGACAGGGTTGTAGCATTTGGTTTTGGTATACCCTCTCTTTCAAAAGCTGTGCAAAAAAGTAAAGGTAGATTAACGCCATTTGGCATTACTAGACTGTTATATGCAGTTAAACATCCAAAAGTTTTGGATTTTGCCTTAATTGGAATAAGAAAACAATACTTAAATAAGGGACTCCCTGCTATTGTTTTAAATTACATAATGAAATCTTTACCAAAATACAAAATTGAATATTGTGAAACGAATTTAAACTTGGAATACAACATTCCAATTCAAAATCAATGGAAAAATTTTGATCATATTCAGCACAAAAAAAGAAGATGCTATATTAAATATTTAAATGAAAACAAAAAAGGTAACTAAGGTTACCTTTTTTATAAACATAAAAAACACCAGCTTGGCTGGTGATTTTTTTATTTTCTAGGATTTTTAATGTTAGCTTGTGCAGCTGCCAATCTTGCAATTGGAACTCTATATGGTGAACAAGAAACATAAGTAAGTCCTGCATTATGACAAAATTCAATTGATGATGGATCACCACCGTGCTCTCCACAAATTCCAAGTTTGATGTCTGGACGAGTACTCTTTCCTAAATCAGCTGCCATTTTTACAAGTTTACCCACACCAACTTGATCTAGACGAGCAAATGGATCAGATTCAAAAATTTTCTTTTCGTAATAAGCATCTAAGAATTTACCTGCATCATCACGACTAAAACCATATGTCATTTGTGTTAAATCGTTAGTTCCAAAACTGAAAAATTCTGCTGTTTTTGCTATTTCATCAGCTGTGAGAGCGGCACGAGGTATTTCAATCATAGTACCAATTTTATATGTTAATTCAACACCTTCTTTACTGATTATTTCATCAGCTTTATTTTTAACAATATCACGAACATATCCAAATTCTTTTGCATCGCAAGAAAGTGGTATCATAATTTCAGGAATAATGTTGTATCCATCTTCTTTTTTAACTTGAATTGCAGCTTCAATAACAGCTTGTGTCTGCATTTCTGCAATTTCTGGATAAGTTACTGCAAGACGAAGTCCACGATGTCCCATCATTGGGTTGAATTCGTGTAAGCTTTCAACCGTTGCTTTTAAGCTTTGGAATGACAATCCCATATCTTTTGCGAGAGCTTCTATTTCCTCATCTGTGTGAGGCAAGAATTCGTGTAGTGGTGGATCTAAGAAACGAATTGTAACAGGTTTTCCTTGCATAGCTTTATAAAGACCAATAAAGTCTTTTCTTTGCATTGGAAGTAGTTTTGCAAGTGCTTTTTTCCTCTCTTCAACTGTGGTTGAAACAATCATTTCACGAACTGCTGGAATCCTATCTGCATCAAAGAACATATGTTCAGTTCTGCAAAGTCCAATTCCTTCTGCACCAAAGTTAAACGCATTTTTAGCATCATTAGGAGTATCAGCATTAGTTCTAACTTGAAGTGCACGATATTTATCAGCCCAAGCCATAATAGTTCCAAAATCTCCTGAAAGAGAAGCTGGTTCTGTTTTTACTTGTTCCCCATAGATATTACCTGTTGAGCCATCAAGAGAAATATAATCTCCTTCGTTATATCTCTTTCCACCAAGCTCAAAGTATTTTTCCTCTTCATTTACTTTAAGGTCTGAACAACCTGCAACACAGCAAGTACCCATACCACGAGCAACAACAGCTGCGTGAGATGTCATACCACCACGAGCAGTTAATATACCTTCTGATGCTGCCATACCTTCAATGTCTTCTGGTGATGTTTCAAGACGAACAAGAACAACCTTATTTCCTTCACTTGCCAACTCAGAAGCACGCTCTGCTGTGAAAACAACTTTACCACAAGCTGCACCAGGAGAAGCTGGAAGTCCTTTACCTATAATTTCTGCTTTCTTTAAAGCTGATGCATCAAAACCAGGGTGAAGCAAAGAATCAAGTTGTTTTGGTTCAATTTTCATCAAAGCTTCTTTTTCTGTAATTTTACCTTCACTTACAAGGTCAACGGCAATTTTTAAAGCAGCTTTTGCTGTTCTTTTTCCATTTCTTGTTTGAAGCATATAAAGTTTACCATTTTCAATAGTAAATTCCATATCTTGCATATCATTATAGTGATTTTCAAGCGTGTTTGCTATTGTAACAAATTGTTCGTAAATTTCTGGATTCTGATTTGCGAGTTCTGAAATAGGCATTGGAGTTCTAATTCCTGCAACAACATCTTCACCTTGTGCATTCATTAAATATTCACCATAAAGATTTTTTTCTCCTGTAGATGGGTTTCTTGTAAATGCAACACCTGTACCACTTGTATCTCCCATATTTCCAAACACCATACTTTGAACATTAACAGCAGTTCCCCAGCTATATGGAATATCATTCATTCTTCTATAAACTTGTGCTCTAGGATTATCCCAAGATCTAAACACAGCTTTTACAGCTTCCATAAGTTGTTCTCTTGGTTCTTGTGGGAAATCATTACCAAGTTCTTCTTTGTAGAAAGCTTTAAACTTAACAACCATTTCTTTCAAATCTTCAACGCCAAGTTCTGTGTCAAGCTTAACCCCTTTCTTTTCTTTCATATCATCAATAATTCTTTCAAATCTTGACTTTTCCAAGCCCATAACAACATCAGAAAACATTTGAATAAATCTTCTATAACTGTCATAAGCAAATCTAGGATTATTTGTAAGCTTTGCTAATCCTTCAACAACAATATCGTTAAGTCCTAAATTTAAAATTGTGTCCATCATTCCTGGCATTGATGCTCTTGCACCAGAACGAACAGAAACCAAAAGTGGATTTTCACTGCTACCAAATTTTTTTCCTGTTTTTGATTCAAGTTTGGCAAGATTTTCCTCTATTTCCTTTTGAATTTCATCTGATATTTTTTTACCATCATCATAGTACTTTGTACAAGCTTCTGTTGTAACGGTAAAACCTTGTGGAACAGGAAGTCCAAGATTTGTCATCTCAGCAAGATTAGCTCCCTTACCACCTAAAAGGTTACGCATATCTGCATTACCCTCGTTAAACAAATAAACATATTTTGTCATAATTTTCTCCTGCTTTAATTTTTGTCATTCACTAGACAAGCAAAATAATAACAAAAAAGCTTACCCAAAGGCAAGCAATTAAAGGCTTTCAATTAAAAAATTTTAAGTTTTTTTGAAAATCTTTGTTCAAAATTTTGAACAAGTAAAAAAAGTGCTTCTTTTTCACTTCCACTAACAAGTTTTATTGTGGAAAGCTTTTCGTAATCCGTTGTTGATAAAATTCTTAAAGCAGTATGTACGCTATTTGAAATTTCTATACTTTGTGGAGATTTACAACCCAAACAAGTGATTTCCCCAGTTTCTAAACACAAAAACCTTCTGTTAACAAAAAGTCCACCACAACAGCAACATTTATTTAATGAAAGTTTATATCCTAAGGCTTCAAAAATTCCAATTAAAAATTTTAAAGACACATAATGTGGATTAACTTTTTCATAAGCTAATATCTTTAATGCTTTCAAAGTGTTTATAAACAATGCAGTATTTGTTTCATTAAAATTAACAACAGTATTTAAAACATCCAATATTAGAGCACCTTGGGAAAAATTTTCATAATTTTGGGTAATATCATAAAACATATCTATTGGTTCACAAGATGTTACAATTTTCCCCACTTTACTTTCCGTTAAAACATAATCACCAAAGCAAAACAACTCCTTAGCAAATTTAAGCTTAGCATTTGCACCTTTAACACCTTTTAGAAAAGCAGTTACTTTACCTTTTTCAAGTGAAAAAAGGACAATTTGCTTGTCCTTTTCTTTAAAGTCTTTTGACGATATAACAATTGCTTTAACTTTTTCTTCCATTACATTTCTCTATCATTTTCAATAGCTTTATCCAAACTTGAATCTTCAACAGCTTTATAGAGCATAAAATACCTTATCTCTCCTGTTTTACAAAAAAGATTAAAAGAAAGTCTAGAAAATTCGCTTACAAAGCCTTGTTGTTTGTCTTTCAAATTAACTCTCCTTGTAAGATATTTTATGTTACTTACATAGATATTATACGAAATAAAAAACACTTTTGCAAGTGTTTTTTATATTTTGTGTATTTATGTTTTCACCAATTATTTTATATCTAATATTTTTAAAACTTCAACTATTGCTTTTATAGCTTTGTCCATCTGTTCCTTTGTATGAGTTGCTGTATAACTTGTTCTAAGTAAAGCTTGTCCTGGTGGGGTGGCTGGTGTTACAACAGGGTTAACATAAACTCCTCTTTCCAACAAAAGTTTGCAAGCTTTAAAAGATTTTTCATCATCATAAGTGTAAATAGGTATAATTGGTGTACTATCTATTTCAATAATCTTAACACCATTTGCCTTTAAGCCTTCACGCATATAATCACTAATATCTCTAAGTGCTTGAACTCTTTGTGGTTCATTTTTTAAAATCTCTAATGCTTTTCTGGCACAAGCAACACTTGCTGGCGTTATTGATGCACTAAATATAAATGGTCTTGAATTATGCCTTACATAATCAACAACTTCTTTACTACTAGCCATATATCCACCCAAGCTTGCTAAACTCTTACTAAATGTGCCCATATAAATATCAACTTCATTTTCAAGCCCAAAATGTTCAGCAGTACCTCTTCCGTGTGCTCCCAAAACACCTAAACCGTGTGCATCATCAACCATTATTCTCGCACCATACTTCTTTGCAAGTTTAACAATTTCTGGAAGTTTACAAATCTCGCCACTCATACTGAATACGCCGTCTGTAACAATTAAAATCCCAGCAGTTTCTGGAACTGTTTGAAGTTGCCTTTCTAAGTCTTCCATATCACTATGATTATACCTTAGCATTTTTGCATAGCTTAATCTACAAGCATCATATATACTTGCGTGATTTTCCTTATCACATAAAATATAATCGTTTCTACCAGCTATTGCACTGATGATACCTAAGTTGCTTTGAAAGCCTGTACTAAAAGTTACAACTGCGTCTTTTTGTAAAAACTCAGCAAGTTCATTTTCTAACTTTATATGTATATCAAGTGTTCCATTTAAAAATCTGGAACCAGAACAACCCGAACCATATTTTTGCAAAGCCTCAATTCCTGCTTTAACAACATCTGGATGAGAAGTAAGCCCCAAATAATTGTTTGAACCAATCATTATTGTTTCTCGACCACTCATAATTACTTCTGTATCTTGTCCAGATGATAGTTCGTGAAAATAAGGATACAATCCACTTTCCTTAACGCCATCTAAATATTCTTTATAAGTTTGACATTTTTTAAATAAATCCATAAATTTTTCCTCTTATCCATATAGTTTACTTACAACCCAAAGCATAAATCTTGTGGGAAGAATTTTAACTAAAAGCATTATCATTTTATACCCAAAGCCCACAGTTTTGCAAGCAGGTGAATGATTTTTTTTAATAATTTTGTAAATTATTTTTGAAACTTCAATTGGGGGCATACCATTTTGTTCGTCTTTTTCCATTTTTTGAATTGAATTAACAATTCTCTTTCCGTATAATTCATCTTCCACAACATTATCTTTTACTCTTGAAGAAGTAAAATTTGTCTTTGTATCACCGGGACAAACCACACTTACATCAATTTTAAATTGTTTCAACTCTAACCTTAAAGCATAAGAAAATTGTTGTACAGCAGATTTTGTTGCAGAATAAAAAGCTTGAAAAGGAATTGGAACTGTAGAAGCAACAGAACTTACATTAACAATTTTACCCTTTCCACTTTTTCTTAAATAAGGCACTACAAGTTTACAAGCATTAATTAATGCCAAAACATTAACATCAAAAATCTTTTTTATATCAGAATTTTCAGTATATTCCACAGCACCTGAAATTCCCATACCAGCATTATTGATTAAAACATCAATTCTGCCCTCTTTTTGATAAATTTCTTCAAAACAATCTTTAACCCTATTATAATCTGTTATATCACAGGGTAAATTAACAAAGTGTTCATCTTCAAAAGTTCTTCTAGATAAACCATAAACTTTATACCCTTTTAAACTTAAAAATTTGGCAGTTTCATAACCTATACCACTTGAAGCACCCGTAATTACTATAACCACAATTATCTCCTTATTTTATTTTATAAAAATGAAAATAAATTGTCAAACAGAAATTGACATATAATTTGTGTATTAGTATAATAATAAAAAAATAATGGAGTGAAAATGAATATTGTTATAACAGGTACAAGCAGTGGTATGGGGCAAATTTTAGCTCAAAATTTTAGAAATCAAGGACATAATGTAATAGGACTTTCTAGAACAAAAACCACTGATAACGATATAATTTGTGATGTCTCTGATATTAAAAGTGTTGAAAATGCTTTTAAAATGATTTCAGAAAAATTTGAAAATATTGATTTACTCATAAATAATGCAGGCTACGGAATATCAGGTGCAACAGAACTAATAAATTCAGAAAATGCAAATCAAATTTTCAATGTCAATTTTTTTGGAGTTTTAAATTGTTCCAAATATGCTTTAAAGCTTATGAAGAAAGGTTCAAGAATTGTAAATATAAGCTCTGTATGTGCAATTTTTCCACTTCCATTTCGTGCATTGTACTGTGCAAGCAAAGCAAGTGTAAACCTTCTTTCAATGTCAATGAGAATGGAATTATCCCCTTATGGAATTGACATTACCTGTATATGCCCAGGTGATACAAAGACAAATTTTAGTAAAAACAGAGAAAAAAATTTTGAAACGAATGAAAGATATGGAGATAGAATAAAAAACGCAACTGCTAAAATTGACAAAAATGAAAATAAAAGAATGAATGCTGAAAAAGTTGTAAAAAAAATAGTAAAAATCTCAATGAAAAAAAAGACAAAACCAATTTATATAATAGGATTTAAATATAAAATTTTAAATTTTTTAACAAAATTATTTCCTTTTAATTTACTTATTAAAGCAACAACTAAAATATATGGTGGAATAAAAAAAATAAGCTTTTAAGCTTATTTTTATTTTATCATTTCAACATCATCTAGAGTTTTTTGAACAGGATTTTTTTTCAAATTTAAATCTAAAATATTTTTAAGATTTTCTTCTGGATCAATTATCTTTTTGTCACTAAATTTTGCAGGCTCGTCTTCAACAGTAACTTCTTCAATTTGCTCACTTTCGTGATTTTCCAATGCTTCTTTTTGCTCGTCTGTTAAATGCTCTTCTGCTTCTGGATTATTTTCTACAACTTCTTTTATAACTTCAACATCTTTTGACGGAATTGCTGTAACTGTTTCTGGACTTATTTCAACAGCTTTATTCATAAAATCTGCACTTTTTTCAGCAGGCATTTCGCTAACTGTTGAAGCAATAACTTCTTTTATTTCCTTTGCATTTGGCTCAGCTTTTAACATTGTAATCATTATGTTTTCATCTTTCTTTTGTTTTGGTGTTAAAAGATGAATGTTTGCTGGATTTTCTTTAACAATCTTCACCAAAAATTCTAAATTTTCTTGCAATTCTTTTGGAACTTTTGGAGATTTTACATTTCTTTTATTCGCAACCTCAAAAGCTAATGCAACAATCTTGACATCTTTTTTAACTATATTTCCTGCTTTATTAATTGCTGTTGCAGGGTCAATGTTAATAAAGCGAATAATTAATTCCCTTTCATTTAGTTTATCCTTACAAGCAAATGTCATTGCCATTGATAAAGATTTTGTTTTTGCATAGTCAACCAGGAAATCATCTGAAATTTGAAGTTTTTTCTTAATATCTTTTGGTAAATTGTTCAATGCTTTTACTGACATTTTTAAATATTTTGAATAATCAAATTTGTTATTGTTTTTTTCTACTACTTCCATTTAAACTCCAATCCTAATTGTGTAAGAGTTTAACACAATCGTTACAAAAAGTAAATAGATTTTTATCAATATCTTTATCGTGGTAAAATTCCAAAAGATTTTACTCTTTTAGCATCTGCATTTATATTTAATTTGTAACCATCTAAACTAACATCAAA
>CALVZZ010000080.1 GCA_944372715.1 uncultured Clostridia bacterium
TTTTGATAAATTATTATAAACGACAAGGGGAGCTATGGAAGAAAAATTTAATGAAAAATATTTAGAAATTTTATTAAAACTTGAAGATTTGCAAAACAAATTTGAACAACTTAATAAAATGAGTGAAAAATTAAAAACTAAATATTTACAAAACAAAAATGATGAAATTATTATAAAAAAAATTAAAGAAACAGAAATTTATTATGAAAAACTTTTAAACGAGTTTAAAAATTTAAATGATTTGGTAATAACATTTAATGGAAAATAAAACACAAGGTGAATTCAGAATTCTCTCAGAGTTGGTATTGTTAAAATTTATAAAAAACAATTAAAGATGGTTTTATAGTAGAAAGGAGACAATATGTTTATTTTTGATGCAAAAAATATAATTACTTTTGATAAGTTCAATTGTTTTGTAAAAAAATTAAAAGAAAAATTTACAAAAAATAAAGAAGAAATTTTAAAAAGATATAATATATGTGAATGTAAAGATTGGGACAAAAATATAACAAAATATCAAAAGTTTAGAAAAGAATATAGAAGACTCGTTTAGACATTTTTAAAGAAGTAGTATTTTATTTTAATAAATATTTACCAAAAGAGCACATTATATTGATAGAGGGTAGTTATGGTAGAAGCAGTGATAGGTTATACAGTGATATAGATTACACCTTAATATATAATGAAGAAAAAACAGAATTTTTTCAGACAGTTGAAGAATTAATAAATTTATCTTTATCTATTATCTTTAAAATCACAAGAGATAGGATTCATTCAATATTTACATATTTATTTAAAAATATATGTGAAACGAAAGTATCTGAAAAAAATAACAAATTTAAAATGATTTTTTTAGACGGTAAAATTGAGTATAGGTGTAGGAAAAATACCATAAAAGATGTAGTTAAAAATTTATTTTCAGTTAGAGACTATAATAGCTTATTATCCTATCTCGAAAATCAAATGAAAAAATCCCCATTAACAGAATGGTTATATTCTTTTAAAATAATGGAAAACACAACAAATTATAACATACAAAAGCTATTTTGATTTGTAAATAAATTTTAAAATTTATAAATTAGTTGACAAAATTTTATGAAATAGATAGTTTTATTAAAAATTTATATGATTGGAGATTAAAATGAAAAATTATGATGATATAAAGCCTTCAAATTTTATTGAAGAAGAGATATTGGAAGATTTAAAAATGGGAAAATCAAAAGAAGTTATAACTAGATGTCCTCCCGAACCAAGTGGATATTGGCATATAGGACACTGTAAAGCATGGATGATTAATTTTGAAACGGCACTCAAGTTTGGTGGATATACATATTTAAGAATGGATGATACTAATCCTAGCAGAGAACAAGGGGAGTTTGCAGACAGTTATTTAAATGATTTAGAATGGTTGGGTTATAAGCCAAAAGATGTGATATTTGCCAGTGAAAAGTATTTTGACAAAATATATGACATAGCTTTAAATATGATAAAAAATGGATATGCATATGTAGATGAACTTTCACAAGAAAAGCAACTTGCAATGAAAGGTACTCTTACAAAACCTGGGCAAAATAGTCCTTATAGAGATAGGCCGATAGAAGAAAGTTTAAAGTTATTTAAAGAAATGAAAGAAGGGAAATATCCAGATGGATCAATGACGCTTAGAGCAAAAATAGATATGTCTCATCCAAATATTTTGATGAGAGATCCTATAATGTATAAAATATCAAGAGAGCATCATTATAAAACGGGATATAAATGGTGCATATATCCAATTTATGATTTTGCTCATCCTATGGAAGATGCTCTAGAGGGAGTTACTTATAGTTTGTGTGATATAACATTTAGGGTTCACAGAGAGGTTTATGAATGGTTTATTGAACACGCTTGGAATAAGCCATTTGCACCAAAACAAAGAGAATTTTCAACTTTAAATTTAGAAAATGTATTGTTAGGTAAAAGATATTTGAAAGCTCTTGTAAATTCGGGCAAAGTATTAGGATGGGATGACCCTAGATTTATGACTATTGTTGGAATGAAGCGTAGAGGATATACTGCAAATGGTATTAAAAATTTTATTCGTAGTTGTGGCGTTGTGGCAAGTGAAAGTACAATTCCATTTAATGCGCTAGAACATTATATTCGTGAAGATTTAAATAAAATTTCAACAAGGGCAATGGTCGTGTTAGATCCATTAAAGATTGTAATTACAAACTATAAAGAAGGTAAAACGGAAGATATTGAAATAGATAATAATCCAAATGATGATAAAGCAGGAAAACACAAAGCATTGTTTGCCAGAGAAATATATATTGAAAAAGAGGATTTTGCTCTTGATCCTCCTCCAAAATATAATAGATTGACTTTAGGTGGATTGGTTAGATTAAAAGGTGCATATATAATAAAATGTAACGAAGTAATATATAAACACAATGGAGAAATAGATTATTTGAAATGTGAATATATTGAAAATTCAAAAAGTGGAAATGATTGTAGTAATATAAAGGTTAAGGGCACAATCCACTTTGTAGCAGTAGATAATGCATTTGATTGCACTATAAGAATTTTTAAAAATTTAACTAAACTTGATTATAAATGGCCAAGTAAGGCATTATCTGAGGGTGTATCATTGGAAGAAATTTTGGAACCAAATTCAATGATTGAAAAAATGGCAAAAGCTGAAAAATTTTTACTAAATGCAAATGCTTTCGATAAGTTTCAATTTATGCGAAAAGGCTATTTTATATTAGATAAAGATTCAACAAAAAATAATTATATATTTAATTTTACCATTTCGCTTAAGGAATCATTTAAAGTATAATAAAATTTAACAAAAATAAAACACAAGGCAATTAACCTTGTGTTTTATTTAAAATTTCTAATATTTTTTCTTCTGCAAGTTTTGCATTAGCTTTTCCTTTGGTTTCTTTCATAATTTGTCCAACAAACCATTTTAATTGCTTATCTGGTGTTTCGCTTGTTTTATAATCGGATACTGCTTTTGGATTGTTTGCAACAATTTTGTTAATTAAATCTAAAAGAAATTCATCATTTATTTCGCCACCCAATTCATTGGCTAATTTATCAACATCACTATCATTTTCCCAAACTTGTGCAAAAATTTCTTTTGCAACTGTTCTTGTAATTTTTCCACTTTCAATAAGATTTAAAATTTGTGCTAATTTTGACGAAGATATTTTTATATTTGTTTCTTCTTCATCTTTAATTTTGTTAAGTATTTCAGTCAAAATCCAATTTGCAACTATTTTAGGATTTTTATATAGTGAACAAACTTCTTCAAAATAGGAAATTAAAATTTTGTCTTTTGTTATAATATTTGCATCATAATCAGTCAAATTATATTCAGTCACATACTTTTCTTTTAATTGTTCTGGTAAAAGAGGAAGGGTATTTCTAATTTTTTGTATTTCTTCCTCACTTATTTCCACAGCTAACAAATCTGGATCTGGGAAATATCTATAATCTTGTGAAGTTTCCTTTTTTCTCATCGCAAAACTGATTCCAGCATCATCGTCCCACTTTCTTGTTTCTTGAGTTATTTCTTTACCTTGTTCTTTTAAATCAATTTGTCTTCTCACTTCATATTCTATTGCTCTATGGACACTTTTAAATGAATTTAAATTTTTCATTTCTGTTCTGTTACCAAGAACATTAGAACCTTTTGGTTTGATTGAAATGTTGACATCACATCTCATTCCACCTTGTTCCATTTTGCAATCAGCCATGTCGGCAAATATTAATCTTCCTCTAAGTGTTGTTAAAGACTCAACTGCTTCGGCAGCGCTATTTATATCTGGGTCTGTCACAAGTACCATAAGAGGAACGCCACCTCTATTATAGTCAATTAAAG
>CALVZZ010000081.1 GCA_944372715.1 uncultured Clostridia bacterium
TTTTGCAGTTTTTTCAGTATTATTTTCTTTTGCATTTACCTTTTTCTTTAATGTATTTTTTTTTGATTTAGTTGAAATATCATTTTTTTTACTCATTTTTATATTTTCCATATTTAATATGATACATTATTTATTAATAATTGTCTACTAATTTATGCGTTTAACAGCCAATTTTCAGGTACATCTTTCCATATGCTTAAATAATTATAATCTGAGTTCTCATATTCTAATGTTTCAAAAATTATAATAATCTCATAATATTGATCCATTTTAAAAAATTTTTCTTGTGTTGGCAAGTACAACGATTGACAAAAATTTGTAATTACTCCCGGTTCCAACACTGAATTATAAAAATAATAGCCATTAAATAAAATCCAACTTTCATTTGCGACTACAAGATTAATATCTATCATATTACCTTCTTCATCACAAACATAAGCTCTACCACGAACAACTGTTTTAACATCATTTAAAGGTAAAGATATTTTAACAACTTGGTTTATTTTAGCCCCCGGAATATTTGTTCCATCGTATGTGATAGAAGTTGAAAATGCTCCTTGAGATTTTACATTTACATTAACAACTTCACCTATTTGTATATTACCCACAGAAAAATTTTTTTGTTTAAAAAAATCTGTAAACAATAATACAGTTTCTATTATTAATAAAACACATAATAAACTTATTATAAAAATAAACCACTTTGTAGAAGTTTTAATAATTTTATTATTTTTAGGAAATGCTTTAATTTCTTGCATAATAGCATTTTTGACAATAATATAAAAAATAAACAAAAAGTAGATCAATATTTAATTAATCTACTTTTGCTCTTTTTAAAATTTTTTAATTTTTGCTCTCTAAACTCTTTGCTTTCAGCTTCAAGTTCCCATTTTCTTTTTAACCAGCTGTATTTTTTATTACCAATAAAGTAATCATACATTATAATAGACACACCTTGCAACATAAAAATATAGTAGCCCATAAATCTCCAAATAATTAATGCCCAAAATAATGTTCCATCTTTAAAAAATTGACTAAACAGCGCTGTAAATGAAAGTTCGCTTACTCCTGTTCCTCCTGGTAATGGAATAAATCCTGCAGCAACATCAATAATAACAGCCATAATAAAAATTTCTAAATATAAATCTGGTCTCCACCCCAAAAAAGCACAGGCAATCGTAAATGGTATTGTATAAGTTGCTATATATTGCAATATTGACACAAACATTAAAATAACAAAAGTAAATTTTGATTTTGCATAATCTTGCATCGTTGTTTGGTAATCATTAACAACTTTTAATACTTTATTATATTGCTTATCATAATTTTTTACTATTTTAATTTTTCTTAAAAACTTTAATATTCCAACCACCAATTTTGTACCAATTTTTTTACTTACAGATAAAAAAATTGTAATTAATGAAACAAGCATATTTAATGCATAACCAATATAAAAAGCGACAGATACAACAGTGTTATCTCCTCCTAGATTTGTTGTAGTTGCAAGAATTAAAACAATTGTTGACATCAACATTATTACAATCTGTACAAGTACATATCCTCCCATTGGAACAGAAATTGCAGAAGAAGCACTAAGACCTCTATTTTTTAAATACATTATTTGAAATGGTTGACCACCTGTTGCCATTGGCGTTATAACATCATAATGTCTACATAACCCAACAGATTTATAGCTCAAAAACGGTCTAGAACGACCAGATGTTCTCTTTATCAATATATTAATCCTAATTGTTTCCAATAACATACTTATTGCAAAAACAACTAATGTTAATAGCAAATACCAAAAATTAAGCCCAGAAGTAAACAAGGTACTTATTGGCATAACCTCTTGTGCAGAAAGTTGATAAACCAAAATACCTATCACAACACCAATGTTTATTAAGAAAAAAATTAAATTTATAATTTTCTTCTTTTTACTTTTTTGTTTGGCAACTTGTTGCTCTGCTTCATCTAATTGAGATTGATTGATTTCTTGCCTTTCTATAATTTCTTTAACTTGTTCTTCAGTTAACTGCTGTTCTTTGTTTTCAGATGGCAAAAAAACCTCCTCACTTTTATAAGGAGTTCTAATTTTTATTGGTTTTTTACCATCTCTCTTTCTCACTGACTTTTATAATATCAAATTAATTTATAATTGTCAAAACTTTTCTTTATTACATAAATTAAAAAGTCGCAAATATTTTGCGACTTATCCCAACAAATCTTTATAGTTTGAAGAATGTACAACGAGATTTTTAATATTTTTCTTCAAAACATCAAGGTTCATATTTTCAAAAATAGAATAATTATCTGTTTCTAATTCTTCATATACCTTATCAAAAAGTGTTTTGTTGTTAAAATTATTTAACAAAGTAGTTTTAATAGTGTTAATTATTTCATTTAATTGATCTTGATTAGTTGTTTCTAAATTGAAATTATTAGGATCTACTATTGTAAATGGATTTGTTATAACACCTGCATAGAAGATTATATGAATACCATATTCTGAAACGCAATAATCAATTGCTCCATATTCGCCATCACCATTGTCCCAAAGTTTTCTTGATGTTTCAGTAAATGTCTCCACCATTCTGCTATCATCTTTTCCAATAACATAGCAATAATCTGCGTTCATATTTCCTGTATCTTCATTATATGTGTATATATAATCCTTAAATATTTCCGTTTTCTTTTCATCAGAAACACCAGTCATTTCGCTCGTTAATTGTTTATAAATATCAAAAGGATTATAATTCGTACTTTTTCCTGTTTGAATATTTTTAACTACAATTTTTTCAGCTTCTACTTCTAATGCATCTTTATATGCCTTAACTGATATTGTTCCATTTTTATATGCTTTTTCTAAATTCTCAATTGTTGTTGTAGAACTTTCATCATACTTTAATAAAATGTGATTAACATAAAAATAATTCTCGTTAATTACATAATTTACACTTTCCCTGTTATCTAGCATATCCGTATTAAATTGTGTTGTATTTAAAGAATATTTGGTATAACTTGCAAGCATATCGTTTGTAAGTTTTCTTAAAACTTGACTAACAGATATGTTTGAAATGTCATTGTCCCCACGAATACTATCTTCATATATTTCTATATATTTATTTTCAACAACTGTATCGTATATTCTTTGGACTTCCCTTTCAAAAACTTCATTTGAGTTTGTGGATAAACCTTGTCCCTTCTCTGATGTTTTTAATGCTTCTATATATTGCCTTTTTGCTTCTGTTAAAACATCTTTATTTGACGATGATGTAATCTTCTTATTCACAGTTTCAATTAAAGATGAAATTTCTTCGCCCTCATCATAGTACAACTCAACATTTTGATCTACTTGTGTATTGGTATCTTTTAATTTGATTACATATTGACCATTTTCACATACAATTTCAGCTTTCTTTTTATAAGGAACATATGCCTTGTCATCACTTTCCTCTTCTTCAAGAGAAGATGGAATGTCAAGTTTCCATTCCTTTATGACATTGCTTTCATAAGAAGCTAAATTTGATATGATTGTATCATAGGCATCTTGCCAAATATCGTTTAAATCCCCATTACCAAAAACAACATTTTGTTTTGCTGCATCTAACATTACTTCCCTATTAATTAAAATATCAATTGTTGCATCTATTGCATCTTGCATTGTATAGCCGTAACTGTTAACTAATGATGCACCATAGGAATTAAACGCAGTTATTAAATCCTGTTTAGTTATAGTGATGTTTTCGTCATCTGCCGTTTGAAATGTCACAACGGGTGCGTTTAAATATTTTGCTTGATTTTGTGGGAATAAATTACACCCTGTCAAAACAAAGGAAAAACATATTAAACATACGAATGCTAATGTAAAAAACTTTTTCATAATTCTCCTTGCTTTATTATTACCAAAACATTATATCTATAAAACACAAAAAAATCAACAAATTTTATTTAAAAATTATTTTTTTAACAAAGATATCAATGTTTTAACTTTTTCTAAGATTGGCATATGTAAATTTACTTCAATAATTGGAACATCTTCAAATCTTAAAACAGCACTGTCTTTGTTGTTTTCAATAAATTTAGCTAAATTTTCACTTAAAATTTCATCTTTTTTATACAAATAAAGTTTACAAGTATAGTTGTTTATTAAAATTCTTTTTACATCTTCTTGTTGAGCTATATTCTTTAAAAATGCAATATAGATGATATTATAAACTTCTTGTGGCAACTGTCCATAACTATCGTTCAATTCATTGACAAGTTGTTTCAGTGAACTTTCATCATTTATTTCACTGATTTCTCCATATCTTTTTATTCTTTCCGTTTCACTAACTATATAGTCTTCTGGAATGTACGCACTTAATGAAATATCAACTTTTATTTCCTTTCTTTCTTTTACCTTTTCACCTTTTAGTTCTTTTACAGCATCTTGAAGAAGCTTACAATACATATCGTATCCCACTTTTTCCATATGTCCGTGTTGTTCCTTACCAAGAACATTTCCAGCACCTCTAATTTCTAAATCTCGCATTGCAATTTTAAATCCACTTCCAAGATCTGTAAATTCCATTATTGCTTCTAATCTTTTATAAGCCTGTTCTGTCAAAACTTTACTGCCGTTAAAAGTGAAATAAGCATAGGCAAGCCTGTCACTTCTACCTATCCTACCTCTTAATTGATAAAGCTGAGAAAGTCCAAGTTTGTCTGAATCTATCACTATTAATGTGTTGGCAAGTGGCAAATCAACACCGTTTTCAATAAGCGTTGTTGCAATTAAAATTTGAAAATCTCCGTTATATAGTTTTAATATAGTATCTTCAAGTAAGTTTTGTGGCAATTGTCCGTGTGCAACACCAATCTTTACATTTGGTAAAAGTTCTTTTATTTTATTGGCAAAATCATAAATAGTTTCCACCCTGTTATAAATAATTAAAACTTGTCCTCCTCTTGACAACTCTTTTTTACACGAATCAACAATAAGTTCATCAGACTCTTCAACAACATAAGTCTTTATAGGTAGTCTTTGTTTTGGTGGCGTTTCTATTATACTTATATCTCTTATACCAGACAAAGACATATGTAATGTCCTAGGAATTGGCGTTGCACTTAATGTTAAAACATCAATATTCTTTTTTAAAGCTTTAATCTTTTCCTTATCCCCAACACCAAATCTTTGTTCTTCATCTAAAATTAAAAGACCCAAATCTTTAAATACAATATCTTTTGCTAAAAGCTTGTGTGTACCAATAACAAGGTCAATATCTCCTGACGCAATAGATTTTTTAATTTCTTTAACTTGACTTTCTTGTACAAGTCTATTTAATTTTGCAATGTTTACCATAAAGCCGTCAAATCTAGATTTTGCAGTTGCAAAATGTTGCTCAGAAAGAATTGTTGTTGGGCACAAAAAAGCTACCTGCTTACCATTTATTACTGCTTTATAAATAGCCCTTAACGCAACTTCTGTTTTCCCAAAACCAACATCGCCACAAACAAGCCTGTCCATCACTTTACCCTTTTCCATATCAGAAATTACATCATTTATTGCATTTAATTGGTCCTCTGTTTCTTCATATTGAAAAGACTGCTCAAACATATCATAAAGGTATCCACCTTCAGTGTATTGATAACCTTTTTGTTTTTCCCTTTCAGAATACAATTCCAAAAGGTTAATGGCAAGTTCTTTTACATTTTTATAAACCTTTTGCTTAATTCTTTCAAATTCTGCCCCACCAAGCTTATTTAATTTTGGAACTCCATCATTACCCATAAATGCAGATATATTGCCAGCTTGTTCACTTGGCAAATAAAATTTATCTCCACCTGCGTACTCAATAACAAAATAATCTTTTTCAACATCTGCAAGCTTCATTCTTGTCAAAGCTATACATTTACCCACACCGTGCAACTCGTGTACTACATAGTCTCCTACTTTGGGAGAATAAAAAACCTTGTGTTTTTTATCTTTTTTTACCACATTTTTTTTATATAAATCATCTGTACCAATAATTATTGAATCCAAACTTAAAAAATTTGCTGAATATGGTAAATAATCAGAAAATATCTTAACTCCTGAATCTAAATAGTTTGCATTAACCGTAGTTATTGAATTTTGAAGTAAAAATTTTTCAAGATTGTTTTTGTTTTTTTCATTTCCACAAAACAAACTTATCTTATATCCACCTTTAAGATAAATGTTAATATCTTTAATAAGTTCTCTATAATCAAAAAGATATTTTTTTGAACTACCAACCTTAAAACTAATAACCTGCTCTGGATTAAAAAAAGTTGTTTGAGATATTATATTACTAAAAATAATTTGAGATTTGTTATCACTTAAAAAAATCTTGTTGTAATCTATAAACAAATTTTTTTCTTCAATAATAGAATTTTTAAAGATATCTGCTTCATCAATAAGTTTTTTAGGCTCTGAAAAAAATATATCAGCATTAAAGTTTAAAATATTGTTTTGTGTTAAATTTTTTAAAACTGCTGGATAAATTTTAACACTATTCACTTCTTCAATTAAGGAAAAATCTTCTGCACTAACCATTTGAATTTTTTCAATGTCATCACCAAAAAAAATTATTCTTGTATAGTCATTTTCTTTAATATCCCAAACATCTATTATGTCTCCCTTAACAGAAAATTGTCCCTTTTTGGTGGGCTGTTCCACTCTTGTATAACCATTTTCAATTAAACTTTCAATAAGTTGATTAAAAGTTATGCCGTTTTCAACTTGAATTATGCTTTTTAAGATATTATCTTCACTAGGCATTTTTTCAAAAAGAACTTCTGGCAATACAATTAAATGCGTAATATTGCCTGTTAAAAAATTGCATATAGAAGTGATAGTTTCATAAAATATACTATTATCTTTTATACCGAAAGAATTTGAATAAGATGCAGACAAAATTTCACAGTTTTTCCCCGTTGCATTTGTTTGGCTTGCAATTTTTTCTGCTGTTACTAAGTCTCCAACAACAATAACACCTTTATCTGCAAGAGAAAAAAATATGCCTTCACAAGGTTCGTTTAACCCAAAAAGGCATTGTTTTTTTCCTTCTTTTAATCCATTTAAGTAAGTTTTTAGTTCGTTAGATTGTAACAAAATATCAAAATTCATTTATTCTTTCCCTATTAAATTAATTATAAAATCAGAAGAAACATCCATAACATCATTTAACACATTCATTGTTTCATCATCAATTTCAGAAAGCACATAATCTGCAAGATTGTATGGATTTTCTTCTGGTTTAATACCAATTCTAACTCTTTTAAAATCCACACCAATATTTTGTACTATACTTCTCATTCCGTTGTGTGTTCCAGCACTACCAGCCTCTCTAAATCTATATGCTCCTAAGGGTAAATCGACATCGTCAACAACAACCAAAATTTCTGAGTTTTTCAAATTAAATTTTTTCTTAAAAGCTTTAACACTTTCTCCCGACAAGTTCATATATGTTTTAGGTTTAGCAATCAGCACTTTCTGATTAGAAATTTTAGCTTCTGCAACATCTGCATAACAAAAAGATTTTGCAAATTTTACATTTAGTTTTTGTGCAATTTTATCAACTGTTAAAAATCCCACATTATGATATGTATTAAAATATCTTTTATCAGGATTTCCAAGTCCTACAATTAAAAACATAAGTTCTCCTTAACTTGATTTTGCAACCACGCTTTCAAATGGTCCAACAACAGTTTTTTCTGAAATTCTGCTTTCACTTATATATGAACATTTGATAATACATTCATCTGATATTATACTATTTTCTATTGTACTACCAAATTCAATTCTGCAATTTTTCCCTACATAGCTAGCACCTTTAATATAGACATTTGGTTCAAGTACTGTTCCCTTTTCAATCATTACATCAGCATCTATATAAGTTGAATTCATATCGCAAATTTGAACATCATTAGATAAATGAAAATTTAAAATTCTATTTTTTAAAATTTTTGTAATTTTTGTCAAATCGGAATAACTTTCCACTGTTGTAAAGTCGTCTGTACCAAAATCTTCTTGCACCAACGCTTTTATGCTTTCAGCATTTTTAATGTAATTAGTATTAAAAACATATCCCCTTTTTAGAGGTAAAACATTTAAGTCTCTTTGGCGAACATAAATCATTATTTCATTTAAAGTTTGCCTTTTAAAGAGTGGCGTATCTGAATAGAGCACAACTGTATATTTGCTGTTTGTCAATAGTGGCTTAACCAAAGTTAAAACATCAGATTCCGTTGTACAAGGAATTGTTTTAACAACATAACCATCACAAGCAAGTGCAACCCACTCCCACATTTTTTTGCCCCAAATTTTTAAGTCGTAGGACTTCATAAATTCGCCGAACTTTTTTTCAAGTAAAATAATAACTGAAATTTCATTATCTACAATTTTTTCTTCTTTTTCTAAAAGAGTTAATGTTTCAACCATTTCCATATTTAACCTCTTATATATTGTACTTTTTTATATCCTTTTTTGCAAGCTTTACAGCATCTTCATATTTTCTACCACCCTTATAATAAAGCGAAGCAAAATAAAGTATTTTTATCTTTTTTAAAACTCTTTTTCTTTTAAAATGTTTTTTCCAAAAATCCCAATATTCTTTTGAACCCAATTCATAATAAGTATTAATAGCTTTATCTACAACTTTTAAATGTTTGCTTAATCTTTTAGAAATTCTGGCATTTTCTGGATATACCCATAAAAATTCTTTTAACTCTTGCTTATTTTCCTTAATGGCATCAAAGAAATAAATTTTATCAAATTCTCTCATTTCATAGCCAACATTTGCATTGATAGATTCTTTATCATTAAATTTAATGTACCCAGCAATAACCTTTCTCTCAATCATAAGGGCACTTATCTGTTCAAGTAAGCTTAGCATCTGCATAAAGATTAAAACTGTAAGTGGTAAAACAACAAGAGCAATCATACCCGGACCACTAGCACAAAATCTAAATATGGATCTTATCCATATGGGTGTATTTACATATTTACCTGCTACAAAATCCTCTCTTATATAGTAAGCATCTGCACTCCCATTACTATCACCCTTTGTCTTAAAAAATCTTGTTCCTGTTTCATCAACATATACTCCAACAACTCTGTGAAAATAAATTCTTGTTGTTTCCTTGATTACTTCGTCTTTATCTTTTCTATTTGGTATACTATCTTTCGTAGGTTCTGGAATATTATCAAAATCAGTAATCAATGTTTTTTTAATATTTTCATCTGCAATATCCTCAACATAATAAAACGCAATAATATCTCCTGCGTAATCATCACTTTTAGGTCTTAAATTATCAGTATTAACTGAATTTATAATAACAATATCTCCAATATTAAAACCACCTGCCATCATACTTCCACTTTGAATGGCAACAAAGGATACTCCAAAAACACTCTTGATTTCGTTTTTTCTTTGATTAGAATACAACACGAAACTAGAAAACAATGCAATTATGATAACAGGAATTATAATACAATCAGAAATTAAACCTAAAATTGAATAAAATGTCCTTTTTTTTCTTTTATGTTGAGAAACATATATGTTATTTTCTGACAAATTTTTATTGTTTTTTAGGCTTGTCTGGTCGTTTTTGTAATTTTGAGCTTTGCTGTTGAGTTTGTTTTTGTTCTGATTGTGTATTTCCGTTTGTTCCATCTTTTCTTTGCTCTTTTTCTCCTGCATTTGCAACTCCTTCTTCTTTTTCTTTCATCTTTACCAAAATGTTATTAGATTCTTGAATAGTACTTTTAAGTCTCCATTCTTCTCTATAAATAGAAAGCTTTTCTTTATTCTTTTTTCCTTTTAACTTCTCTGCCCAAGCATCAAAATATTTATCTGGACTTAGTTTAAAGTATTCAATTGTTCTTTTTACAAAAGTATATTCTTCTTTTTCCTTGTTATTGCCGTTTTTTAAATATCCCCATAGGAATTCTTCAACTTCATCTTTTTCCTTGTCACTTGCAAGAGCATAGAATCTAACTTTTTCAACATCATTCATTTCTATTCCAACATTAGCCTTTATTGATTCAGGAGAGTTAAACTTAATTTTACCTTTTATAACACCTTTTTCAATAATCATATTATTAGTTTGTTCAATCAAACTAAAACATTGAAATAAAATTAATATACCAAGAGGAACAACAACCAAACAAATCATACCAACTTGTGAAGCACAAAATCTGAATGTAGCTCTTAGCCAAGTTGGAGTGTAAGAATATTTGCCTATAACATAATCAGCTCTTACCTTTATAATATCCTTACTTCCATTTCCTGTTCCTTTTGTTTCAAAAAACAGCGTTCCATCTTTATCAACATATCTTCCAACAACTTCGTGAAAAACAATCTTTGTCTTTTCTGGCAAATCATCCACACTTGTTCTACCTTCAATTGTCGTTGTTAATGGTTTAGTGACAATTGTTTCATTTGAAATAGGAGTCAAGGTTATTTTTTTGTCCACATCATCTTGATATGAATAAAATGCAATAACATCTCCTAGTTCATCGCCAGCCTCAGTTGTACCAACCTTTAATGTATAGGGGTCTGTTCTAACAATAAAAAGGACATCTCTTTTCATAAAGCCACTTGGCTCCATACTATCTGAAGAAACAAAAGCTAAGGACAACCCGAAAATGCTTGGCAAAGTATTTTGAGTTCTAGAAACAAACATTGCTGCACTTGAAATTAAAGATATCAAAATAACAGGAATTAAGATTATATCTCCTATAATTCCCAAAACATTATATAAAGTTCTATACTTTTTTGATTTTTCTTCTGATTTGCTCACGATGGTAGTTTATCACAAAAAAATAAAAAAACAAACAAAAATAAAAAATATATTATACATTAAAACAATTAAATTTTTTCAAAATTAACAAGTATAAAAATTTCTATCATCATTTCAAAAATTATAAATTTATAATTTAATAAAAAGTTGTTAATAAAGACACTATTGATATTAAGTTGCATCATCTTCAACATAATTATAATATTCATAACTGTGATTTTTATCTATTGTTTCTTTAATTAAGCTTTCCACTCTATTTTTAAGTTCTATTATTTGAGTTTTTGGATCCAAACTTTTATTTGCATACTGTGGAGAAAAAACAACAATTTTCAAATCTGGTTGTCTTTTAAAAACTTTCTTAATTTTATTTACTTTCTTAAAAAGTATTACAAATGGTACAATGGGGACCTCAAACTTTACAGCAAAGTAAAATGCGCCTTTTTTAAATGATCTAATATCTCTATAATATGGCCACATACTTGCTTCTGGAAAAATATGAATAATCCCCTTGTTATTTAAAATTGATTTTAAATAATCAAACAATTTCAAATTTTCTGAAAAAGTATTTCCTATTGGTACACAATTAAAAATGGAACATAAAAATCTTACATAGGGTATTTTAAAATTATCTTTTAAAGCAATAGTTACAACTTTTCTTTTTGTAAACAAAAAAACAGGACTTATGCACCAATCTTAATAATGACAATGGTTACATACGCTAATTGCTCCACCTTGTAAATGTTTTAAGTTGCTCTTACCAACAATCTTTATGCTTAAAAACAATTTCCCATAAACTTTTAAAATTGGATAAAAACATATTTTTTTTATAACATAAGTTGTAGATTTTTTTACAAAATTTTGTTTTTCATAAAATTTTGTTGCATCTATATTTATATTAAGCTTTTTCCCAACAATTATGTTTTCATTTAAATTTTTAGGCTGACTTATTTTTTTGTTTTTCTTATCAAAATTTAAAATTTTCATAACTAAATTTTTGCCAGAACTTAAAAATATAATCATCAGACGGATTAATAAAAATAATTGTTAAATCTCGTCAAAATCTTTACAATTTTATTTAAATTTATTATACTATCTTGGTTATAGTAAATAAAAGGACGAATTATGTATACAATTAAACAAATAAAAGATACTTTTTTAAATTATTTTAAAGACAATGGTCACAAAATAATAGATGGAGCATCAATTGTTCCTGAAAATGACCCAACACTACTATTCATAAATGCAGGAATGGCACCAATGAAGAAAGTTTTTACAGGTGAAATTCCCCCACAAGCAAAGAGAATGTGTAATGTTCAAAACTGCATAAGAACTATTGATATAGATAGTATTGGAGACAGGCACCATTTATCTAGTTTTTATATGCTTGGTTCTTGGAGCATTGGAGATTATTTTAAAGAAGGAGCAATTACTTATGCATTTGAACTATTAACAAATGGTTTCAAAATCCCAAAAGAAAAGCTATATGTTACAGTTTTTAATGGTGATGAAAAAAGAAACATTCCAGCTGATACAGAGAGTGTTGAATTTTGGAAAAAAGTTGGAGTAAGCGAAAGTCACATAATAAAATGTGGATTTGAAGATAATTTTTGGAGAATCGGTGGAGATCACGATGCTGGTCCTTGTGGACCTTGCACTGAAATGTTCTACGATACGGGAGATGCACACGGTAAAAGCTATGAAGAAACAGGTTTCTTTGATGATAAAAACAGATATATAGAAATATGGAATGCTGGTGTTTTTATGGAATACTATCAAGATGAAAATGGAAACTACTCAAAACTTGATATGAAAAGTGTAGATACAGGTTCTGGACTTGAAAGAATGATAATGACATTAAATGGAATGGAAAGCGCTTATGACACAGAAGTTTTCCTACCAATTATTGACTATTTAAAACAAAATTCAAAAATTCAAAATATAGAAAGTTTTAGAATTATTGCTGACCATATAAGAACATCAATTTTTATATTAAATGCAGGTGTAGAACCAAGCAATGTAAAAAGAGGCTATGTTCTTAGAAGATTGATAAGAAGAGCAATAAGACATATTAAGAGAATTGGATTAGATGAAGAAAAAATTCCTGAAATATTAAATCTTACAATTGAAAATATGCACACAATTGACTTAGAACCCAAATGGAATTTTTCAAAACAGCAAATTGTTGAAAAATTTATGTCTGAATATCAAAAGTTTTCCAAAAGCTTAGAGCAAGGACTTAAAGAATTTAATGAATATGTAAAAGATGGTAAAAATATTATAAATGGTAAACTTGATAGCAAAATTGTATTTAAGCTTTTTGACACATTTGGTTTTCCTTTTGAAATTACAAAGGAATTAGCAAACGAAATCAATATAGATGTAGATGAAAATGAGTTTAACCAGCTTTTTGAAGAACACAGACAAATTTCAAAAACAGAAGGAACATTTAAAAGTGGGCTTCAAGATACAAGTGAACAAACAATCAAGTTGCACACAGCAACTCACCTGCTTCAAGCAGGACTTAGAAAGATTTTGGGAGATTATGTTTGTCAAAAAGGAAGCAACATAACACCAGAAAGACTAAGGTTTGACTTTAATTTTGAAAGGAAAATGACCCCAGAAGAAATAAAACAAGTTGAAGATTTTGTAAACAGTGTAATAAAAAGTGAAATGCCTGTGATTCGTGAAGAAATGAAATTAGAAGATGCAAAGAAAACAGGTGCAATTGGATTGTTTACAGATAAATATGGTGATGTTGTTTCTGTTTATACAATTGGCGACATCAGTAAAGAACTGTGTAGTGGACCTCACGTACAAAATACAAAAGAGTTAGGTCACTTTAAAATTTTGAAAGAAGAAAGTTCTTCAAGTGGAATAAGAAGAATAAAAGCAATAGTTGAATAAATGCACATTTGAACAAAAGTAAAATAAGGAGAAATTATGGACTTTAAATCTGTAGAAAAAAAATGGCAAAAAATTTGGGAAGACGAACATAGATATCACGCAATAGATTTTAGTGAAAAACCAAAGTTTTATATTCTTGTTGAATTCCCCTATCCAAGTGGTGCAGGCTTACATGTTGGGCATACTCCTAATCAAATTGCAATGGATATTTTAGCAAGAAAGAAAAGAGCAGAGGGTTATAATGTTTTATACCCAATTGGTTGGGACGCATTCGGTCTTCCAACGGAAAATTATGCAATAAAAACAGGCATTCATCCTAAAGAAGTAACAAAAAAGAATGTAGAACATTTTAAACAACAAATAAAAAGCTTAGGGATTTCTTTTGATTGGGATAGAGAAATTAACACAACAGATGAAGATTATTACAAATGGACTCAATGGATATTTTTGCAATTCTTTAAAAAGGGCTTAGCTTATAAGGCAGAAGCAAACATAAATTGGTGTCCAAATTGTAAAATTGGACTTTCAAATGAAGAAAGTGAAGGTGGAGTTTGCGAAAGATGTGGTGCAACAGTTATTCAAAAACCCAAGAGTCAATGGATGCTTAAAATGTCTGAATATGCAGAAAAATTATTACAGGGCTTAAATGAAACAAACTATTGGGAAAATATAAAAGCAATGCAAAGAAAATGGATTGGGAAAAGTGAAGGAACATTAATGCATTGCAAAATTAAAACAGGAGAAGAATTTGACATTTTTACAACCTGCATTGAAACAGTTTTTGGTATTACCTACTTTGTACTCGCACCAGAAAATCCACTTGTCGATAAATTAAAGGACAAGATAGAAAATTGGGATGAAGTTGTAAAATATAGAGAAAAAGCTTCAAAAAAATCTGAGTTTGAAAGAACAGAATTAGTTAAAGAAAAAACAGGTTGCATTTTAAAAGGCATAACGGCTATTAATCCAATCAACAACAATGAAGTTCCTGTGTATATAAGCGACTATGTACTTGCAGGCTACGGAACAGGTGCCGTAATGGCAGTTCCTGCTCACGATGAAAGAGATTATGAATTTGCCAAACTTATGAACTTACCTATTATCGAAGTAATTTCTGGTGGAAATATAAAGGAAAAAGCTTTTGAAAAAGCTGATTATTTAGGAAAAGGTTGTAAACTTATAAATTCTGGAAAATTCAATGGATTAACAGTTGAAGAAGCAAAAATTGCATTAAATAAATATCTTGAAGAAAATAATTTAGGCAATAAAGAAAGCACATACAAAATGAGAGATTGGGTTTTCAGCCGTCAAAGATATTGGGGTGAACCTGTTCCCCTTGTATATTGTGAAAAATGTGGTTGGGTTGCAGTTCCTGATAACCAACTTCCTGTAAAACTTCCAAATGTGGAAAAATATAAACCAACAGATGATGGTGAAAGTCCACTTTCAAGAATTGATGAATGGGTAAACACAACTTGTCCTCATTGTGGTGGACCTGCTAAAAGAGAAACAGATGTTATGCCAAATTGGGCAGGTTCTTCTTGGTATTGGTTAAGATATATAGATCCCAAAAACGATAAAGCATTTGCAGATTTTGACAAATTAAAATATTGGGGTAAAGTTGATATTTATAACGGTGGAGGCGAACACGTAACAAGACATTTACTTTATGCAAGATTTTGGCACAAATTTCTATATGATAATGGCTTAGTTCCATACAGCGAACCATTTGACAAAAGAGTTCAACAAGGAATAATGTTAGCAAAAGATGGTACAAAGATGAGTAAATCTGCTGGAAACACAGTAGATCCTATGGAATATGTTGAAAAATATGGTGCAGATGTTTCCAGACTAGGTCAAATGTTTATGGGTGATTATACCGAAATGAAATCTTGGAGTGATGCAACTATGAAACCTTGCGAAAGGCTTTTAAATAGAATAGTTGGACTTAAAGATAATGTAGTAAATGGAGAAGTTAGACCTGATAATAAATTTATTTTAGCACAAAGCGTCAAAAAGGTTGGAGAAGATATTGAATCACTTAAATTTAACACAGCTATTTCTCAAATTATGATTTTAACTTCTCACCTTGAAAATCTTAAAAATATAAATTCAGAAGAATATAAAATATTATTAAGAATATTAAATCCATTTGCTCCACACATAACAGAAGAACTTTGGGAAGAATGCAATTTTGAACCAAACATTGAATCATCGCCTTGGCCAACATTTAATGAGAAAGACTTAGTACAAAATGAAGTGGAAATTGCAGTACAAATTAATAGTAAAATTATTGGAAGAACAAAAATTTGCACAACAGCAAGTCAAGAAGAAATTGAAGCAAAGGTTAAAAAGGAATTTGAACCAAAGTTTGCTAACAAACAAATAATTAAATCTATTTTAATACCTTCTAGATTAATAAATTTCATAATAAAATAAGCTCATAAATATGAGCTTTTTTATAAATTATTTTGGTATTTTAAAACAATTGTAATATACTAATTGGGGAGATATTATGAAAAAAAATAATGATATAACTAAAACAAGTACAAAATGGACCATTGGATACAGAATTGAATTAAGTTTTTTAATTGTAACATTAGTATGCTTTATATTTGCACTTATCTATTTCTTAGCAACAGTGTCACCTAGTTCGGAATCCTTTATGTTGTACATTAGTCAACGAATTTTAATTTTCCCTATTGTACTTCTACCTATAATTATTGAAAAAATCTTCAAAATTAAATTTCCATATTTTTTTAATATTTTATTATATTTTTTCTTAATTTTAGCAGTGTTTTTGGGCACATTTTTAGATTTTAACAATAAAATTTATTTTTGGGATTCAATTTTACACTTTTCAAGTGCTGTGCTCTTTGGATTTTTATGTTTAGTTTTGCTTCCCCTATTTTTTAAAGATAAACCAAGCAAATTTTCTGCAATATTTATTTTTGTTTTTGCTTTTACATTTTCTCTTACAATAGAGGCAGTCTGGGAGATATATGAATATACAATTGATGGAATATTTACAACATACAATGCTCAAAATTATATGGAAAATGGAGTAATGTTAGTTGGAAGACAAGCATTATACGACACAATGAAAGATATCATATTAGGCGCAAGTGGATCTTTTTGTGCAGTAATCATTTCAGCAATATGTTATAAAATAAATAATAATTATATAAATAGTTTTGAAATAAAAAAAATGACTAGAAAATAGTCATTTTTTATAATTATCAAGAACTTTAATATAATCATTATATGCTTTTTCTACAGCCTTGTCCCAATGTACATACAAATCTGTAAAAGCATTTTCTGATATTTTTTCATATTCTTTTTTGTTTTCAAATATTTCCTTAATTTTTGAAGCAAATGCTTGAATAGAATTTTCTGAAATGTATCCGTTTACATTTTCTGTCACTGTCGCAGATGTTGCTGTTCCCCTTAAAAATATTGTTGGGGTTGATTGTGATGAGGCTTCAATTTGCACTAAACTACTTGCATCATAAACTGATGGAAATAGAAATAAATCTGCCATTTTGTAATACTTAGAAATCTCTTCTCTGCCTGTAATTTTGCCTGTCAAAATTACATCATTTTCCATTTTATATTGTTTTATTTTGTCCTTTAACTTTTCTTCATCTTGCCCCGTCCCC
>CALVZZ010000082.1 GCA_944372715.1 uncultured Clostridia bacterium
GTTTTAAGCATATAATTAGCAAGTTCTAAGCAACCTCTAAATTCATCTTCTAATTGTTCAGGTGTACACATTAAATGACCTTCTGAAATTGTAAACTGTCTCACCCTAATAAGCCCGTGCATTTCCCCACTAGCTTCATTTCTAAAAAGTGTGGAAGTTTCGTTATATCTTAATGGTAAATCTTTATAACTTCTAGCTTTGTTCAAATAAGCTTGGTATTGAAAAGGACAAGTCATTGGTCGCAGTGCATAAACTTCTTTATCTTTATCAGGATCACCTAAAACAAACATACCATCTCGATAATGGTCCCAGTGTCCTGAAATTTTATACAAATCACTTTTAGCCATAAAAGGTGTTTTTGTTAACTGCCAACCTCTTTTTTGCTCTTCATCTTCAACAAATCTTTGAAGTAATTGAATAATTCTAGCTCCGTTAGGTAAAAGAATTGGCAATCCTTGACCAATATAGTCAACAGTTGTAAAAATCTCCAACTCACGACCAAGTTTATTATGATCTCTCTTTTGTGCCTCTTCTAATTTTAAAAGATATTCACTCAATTGTTTTTTGTCAGGGAAAGCATAGGCATATATTCTTTGCAACATCTTATTTTTTTCGCTACCTTTCCAATATGCTCCATTAATTCTAGAAATTTTAAAACCCCAATTTTGAAGCTTTGATGCACTTTCTAAATGTGGGCCACGACAAAGATCAACAAAATCATCTCCAAGATAATATATACTTATATCATTTTCATCATCAAGTTCTGATATTAATTCTAATTTATAAGGTTCATTTTTAAAAATTTTATTTGCTTCATCTCTTGATACAACTTTTCTTTCAAATTTTTCTGAACTATTAATAATTTTTTGCATTTCCTTTTCAATTTTAGGTATATCAGAATCACAAAAATTAACAGGAGAATCAAAATCGTAATAAAATCCATCTTCAATCGCAGGACCTATTGCAAGCTTTACTTCCTGTCCATATAAATTTTTAATAGCTTTTGCAAGTATGTGTGATAAACTATGTCTACCAATCATTATTTGTTCTTTTTCCATAATATCTCCTTTGGGCTTTTTAAAACAAAAAAGCCCCTAAAACTAAATAGTTTTAAGGACGAAAATTACTTTCCGCGGTTCCACCTTAATTGCAATTTCTTGCCACTTTATAAATAATTTCTCAGTGGTTAAAAGTGGTTTCAAATTTTCCTGAAATTACACGGCTTACAGCCACGACCGTGACTCTCTTTAATTCCACATTGAAAATCCTACTTGTCTTCTACCATTCTCTGATTCGCAATAATGTTATCACTATTAAAAAATTTTGTCAACAATTTTAACACTTTCTTTTGGTAAAATATTAGTTCTGTTAGCAAAAATATTATTTATCAAACAAATTTCATCTGTTTCGGAGTCAGAATATACATTTATTTTTCTAGGAGATAGAGCAATTATATTTTCAATCAACCAAACACCATCTCCACACTCTTTAAAATTTTCAATGCATTTAAAATTTTCATCTAACATTGTGTATCCATCAGTATTTAAAATTATATTTATTGTGTCATAACTAATCTCAATATTTTCAATTAAAAATTTTAAAAGTTCATAAAATGTATCATCAGTTAATAAATACGAAGAATTTTCGTTTGCAATTTTTGTAAGTTCCAACCACTTATTTTTTAACACTTTAATCTTAAATTCAAAAAAAGATTCCAAATTTATGTTTTTGTTAAAAACTAAATTTTTTTCAACCAAATATCTATCTGTTTCTCTATCAAAATATTCCAATGCCCTTTCAAATGCAACAATACTAATTTTATTTTTTAAATTTATTTTTAAATTATTTTTTAAAAAAGTTGTTTTAAAAAAAGAACAAATTGCCTCTGTGATAAATGACTTTACATAAAAAAACAATCTTGTTTTTTCTTCTTCTCTACAAGCTACAACTATATGTATAGTATCATTTTGTTCAAAAGATGTTATAACTCCATCAACTTCCTCAACATTTTTCTTTATTCCGTTATACAAAAATTTTGCAATGTTTGAATGACAGCTTTGTAACATAATAGAAAATTCCCACATAAATAACTCCTTTGGTATTTTATGCAAGGAATGAAAAAATACTCTCTATTTTATAAATTTTGCATAAGTTTATTTGACAAATTGAATAATATAATGGTAAAAAATTACGAGGTTGTTATGAAAAAACTAAGTGTAAAAATTATAAGTATGGTTTTATCCTTAATTTGTTTTACTTTTATATTTTCCGGTTGTGAACAAATTGTTGACCATAAAATTGAAGTCACATCTTTAATGTCAACAGGCACCACAAGTGGTCGTGGGACATATAAAACTGGTTATGAGGTCACTCTTACAGCCACACCAAAATCAGAAGAAAACAACTTTTTAGCTTGGACTAAAAATGGTTACATCGTTTCACAAAAAAATCCTTATACATTTACGGCAAGTAAAGAAACTGAAGGTAAATATATTGCAATATTTAATTCCCCAGATTTAAGTTTACTACAATTAACAAGTGTTAGTTTTAGTGTTCCGATTGGTACAAATGATAGTGCTATATCTGAAAAGATTGTTACTAAATTTACAGATTTTTCAATTCAAGTTGGAGAATATTCTGATGTTTTAGGCAATTTAGCCTCTTCAAGTGATGTTGAACCCACTCCTCCTATTTTATATAATAACCAATTTGATATTTTACCTTATGTGTTTTACAAAGATAAAGATTATTACTTTACGATTTCATTAACCATTGAATATACTGATACTCTCAGCAACACAACAGAAACAAAAAAATTCCCAACAACAATTAAAGTTAATTTTAACCAATCAGCCCCATCACAAAATGGAAACTTATATATAACACAAGAAAATGGGATTTACACTGTGACTAGACAAAATTTAACATATGATAATAATTTGATAATAAATGAAACAACTCCACCTGTTTGTGTGATGACATTTTCAAAACTTAATTTGGAAACAATAGAAGAATAATCATTTGTTGAAATCTGTATGTGCCAATGTTAAGACATAAATTTTATTTACGCTTGCAGAATTTAAAACTTTGCAAGCTTCTTTTATTGTTGCTCCACTTGTATAAACATCATCAACCAAAAGAACATTTTTACCTTTGATAGCTGAATCATTTATTTTAAAAGCTCTTTTCATATTTTCTTTTCTCTCTTTAAAAGTTAAATTGGTTTGAGTTGATGTATCCCTGATTCTTGATAATGCATTTAAAACAGGAATGTTTAGTATTTTACTAATTTCAATACTTAAAAGCTCTGACTGATTATAGCCTCTTTGTTTAAGTTTTTTAAAATGTAATGG
>CALVZZ010000083.1 GCA_944372715.1 uncultured Clostridia bacterium
AAAGAAGTTGCTGAAACAATTAGAGGCAACTGCAACATACAAATATATCTTGGAACGGAAGACCAAAAAACAAAAGAAGAATTTTCAAAAATGTGTGGAGATATTTCAATTGAAACTAAAAACACATCTGTAAGTAAGTCAGAAAAAAAAGAAGATATGGGTTCATCAACCACAAGTTCTCAGGTTGTAACAAGACCATTAATCTATCCTTACGAATTAGGTCAACTACCCTATGGCACTGCAATTGTAAAAATTTTCCAAGTTAACCCAATAAAAACAAAATTTACACAATATTTTAAAGTTCCAGAATTTGATAAAAAAATAGCAGCAGAAGAATATGCGCCAAGCAGTTCTTTAAATGAATCAAAAATATATTATGATATAACAGAAAGAAATAAAAAAATATATAAAAAATCAAATTCTAATTTTTCTTTTGATAATTTTGATTTTTAAAAAAATAGTTAAAATGTTAAAAAATATAACCAAACATACTTGTTTGGTTTTTTATTTTTTCTTTTTTAAGGTATTTTTTATTGAAATTTAAAAAAAATATATAAGTATATAATTTTATATATAAATATATATTAAATTTATTTGCGAAAAATGTCACTTTTTGTTAAAATATTCATAAATTAAATTTTGGGGGATTATTTATGAACTCTTTTAAATTAAAAAATATTTTTTGGGGAATATTCTTTTCAATAACATTTTTTATTTCTGGAATTTTAATGTTCCCTAATGTGAAGCAAACTGATTCGGTACAAGCTGAAAATTCTGTTGTGCCTAATTATTTTTCTGCAATTGTTAAAAATGATTCAGGAGAACAAACTTATCAAGACGGACAAACTGTTTTTTTAAAATCAGGCGAAAGCTTTGTAATTTCTCTTGGAAATGGCAAAAGCTTAAATTTATCTGCTGTACCAGATGAACAGTTTAATGGTACCATATTTGCTACAACTAACGATAGCCCTGACCCCACTCAGTTTTTTCCATTGGATTTATCTTTAACATCGGTGGGAATAACAATTGACAACACCCCTATTGATGCAAGCACTATTATTGGAAACAATGCAATTAAAAACATCCACTATTATGCAAATAATTTTTCTTTTCAAGAAGGAGTAGAACAAGGGACTCATAAAGTTTTTGAATATTTAACATTTGAAATTAACGCAGGCACAGAATTAAAAACAGGTTTATATACTTTTACATTTAACAATTATTACGAATATTCAGGGACAGATTATATAATTTCAACTGAAAAAAGCTTTTCTGTTTCATTTTACATTTTTAATGAAACCGATTATTTTCAATCTAATGGACAGACAAATGTAATTGCTAAAAATGTAAGAGTGGAAGCACTTGCAAGCTCTTCAAGAACTTACAATCAAAATTATTTCTTTAACTATAAAAATGAAAATTCAAATTCAACAGACACCTTGCAACTACCTAAAATAACATTTGAAGGAAACAAGTACTACATATCAATACAAAAAACTTTCCAAGGCAATATAAAAACTGCAACAGTGTACTATAATGGAGAAGATGTTGTAATTGATGGAAGCAATATTGTTCTTGCAAATATTATTTCAGGAAAAACAATTGAAATAACATTTAATGATATCGGAGAATATGTTTTAGTTTATAACTTCATATATTTACCTGACGGCGATAAAGTTAGTTCGTATAATGAATTATCAAAATTACAAAATTCCAGAATTGAATCAACTAAACCAAACAAGTTAGATATTTTTGGTTATCAAATTTACTACAATAATATAAACACATCTTCAATTTCTGAATTTAAAATTTTAAATAATGATGGAACTATTGATCTTGATGAAAATGACACTCCATTAACAGCTGATATAACTTATAAAAATTTAGACGAAAAACCAAATTATGCTAGCTCCAAGCCTCAATCCACAAACCAAGCACCTATAACATTTAATTTTAATATAAATCTTGATACATCTACTGATACATTAACAAAACTTTATAAATATAAAACGGATACTGATGATACGGATACTAATAAGTGGGATGTGGTACCAGAGTGGAACAATTCCCCTATTACAGACAACGGTGTATATTTTTTAGAGGTAAAGTATTCTTATGAAAACAATATTAGCTCTGGAAGTTTAGCACAAAACGAAATATTTACTCAAGCATTTTATTTTGAAATAACAACAGAAACACCAAAACCAAAGGTTCAAGAAAATATAGATGGCACTGATACAAATTTAGCTTCTGGTGACTATACTAAAAATAGCGTAAAAGTTTCCATTGAAGAACAAAGCGTGTTTAACTCCCCTGTTAGACTTGTTGTACAAGCAAAAAACTATGACTCATCAGTTTATACAAATGTTACACCAAAATCTACAAATTATTATGAACTTACAGAAAATAAAAACTATAGGGTTATTTTGTATTATGGTGCAAACTATGATAACGACAGTCTTGCAAAATATAGAATAAGCTATTTTACAATTGATAACACTGAAATTTCTGGTTTAGCTTTTAAAACTGCAACACAAGGAGTTGGAACAACTTATAATAAGGGTTCAATTATAAATTTCTTTACAAATACTTATGCAACTTTTGAATGGAGTGAAAAAGCAAGTGGAGCTCCAACGACAGCATATTATAAATTCATACCATTTGTTTCTAGCAATACTACAGCTACAGATAATCCAAATTCAACTGATTTCAATTTGAATTCAACACTTGCATTTTTTAGTAATAACAATTCTTTTAGAAATGGCTATAAATTAGATTATTCTCTAGGAAATAATTTAGTTAAAACAATGTACAACAACACTTTTGGTCAGAATATGGTTTCAGATTATAACTTACTAATAAATCAAGGTTTGTATCTGTTTTATATAACTGATGAAGCTGGTAATGAAAAATATGCTTCTTTAATTATTGATTACACTGCACCACTTATTTTGCAAAAAATTAATAACACTTATGAAGAAATTAAACCTTACAATGTTATTTCAGCAGATGCTAGAATTGAATGGGGACAATATAAACTTATTCAAACAGGTTTGACGGCTAGTAGTCTTGAAAAAATTAATATTGATATTTGGCTTAAAAATGTTATACTAGAAAAAATTACAAACCAAGATATTAAATACTTCAATGATGGATATTTATATATTTGTCCTGAAATAAGCTCAACCGTTTATATGCTATCTGGAAATACTTATACTTCTCTACAAGGAACATACTACAAAGACATTTCCTTCCTAGATGGTGGAATTGCCAATGAAACAAACTATACATTTTATGTTATTGACGAAAGTAATGTTTATTTTAATTCCACAAACTTAAATGATTATATAAACAACTATTCAGCTGTGTTAAATGTAAAGGTTTCATCTGATGCTTCTGGTGCTGATGTACTTATTATGCCTAACAGCATATCCGAATTAGAAAACAACAATGTTGTTTCACTAAACGAAACAGGAACAACGGATAGTTATGAAGTTAATAAAACAAATTGGACAATCAATAAAGATTATATAAATACTAGAATAAAGTATTACACTGCAACTGGATTAAGAACTGCATCGAATGAAAATGTAGATCAATTAATATACATATTTAATCCTAATCCTAATGATAATATAAAAGTAGAAAAAGTTATAATTTATTACTACCCATTTATAAAAGATAATAATACTTATAAATTACAAACAAAATATGCCGAATTTGTTATATATGATATAAACGCCCCAACTACTAATGATAAACTAACAGCACTAACTGGGAATATGACAGGATTTTATTACTACCCAATTAATGTGATATATAATAACCAAACTTACAAAACGGCTGAAGGTAAATATGTAATTGAAAGAATTTATACAGAACAGACAGAAGAATATTTACAAAGTACAACATCTAATGATAAATATGACTTTGCTATTAGAAAAAATGTATTTATTGTTGATAGACAAAACATTGTTTCCAATCCAGAATATTTAGGCGATGAATATAAAAGCTTAATTGGTCAACATATCTATGTATCAATGTTAGATTATAATGATTCAAAAGAAAAAACCACTTTTAATGAAATTTATAGAAC
>CALVZZ010000084.1 GCA_944372715.1 uncultured Clostridia bacterium
GCAAAGATGCTGGTGTTGATGGTGTGGAAATTCACGCTGTGCACGAAGGATACTTAATTGATCAATTTACTCTTAACTATACCAACCAAAGAACAGATGAATATGGTGGAAGCTTTGAAAATAGATACAGATTTGCAGTTGATATTGTGAAGGCAATAAAAAGAGAATGTGGTCAAGATTATCCTGTAAGTTTAAGATATTCTGTTGTAAGCAAAACAATTGATTTTTGCGAAGGTGCATTGCCAGGAGAAAAGTACAAAGAAATTGGAAGAGATATGGCTGAAAGTGAAAAAGCTGTTAAGTATCTTCAAGATGCTGGCTATGATATGTTAAATGCAGATAATGGAACTTATGATGCTTGGTATTGGGCTCATCCACCTCTATATATGCCTAAAAATTGTAATTTAGACGATGTTGCTCATATTAAAAAGTTTGTTGATATTCCTGTTGTTTGTGCTGGAAAGATGGAACCTAGTGTTGCCTCAAAGGCAATAAAATCAGGTAAAATTGATGCTATGGGTGTTGCTAGACAATTCCTAACAGACAGTCATTGGGTTACAAAATTAATGGAAGACAGATTAGAAGATATTCAGCCTTGTATATACTGCCATAATGCTTGTTTAACAATGGCACACTATAATGGTGTTTCTAATGATCAACCGATGGAAGATTCGAAACATATGTCAAGATGTGCGTTAAACCCCACTACAATGGATGGTGGAAAATTTGATATTAAACCAGCAAAGAAGATAAAAAATGTTGCAGTAATTGGTGGTGGAGTTGGGGGAATGGAAACGGCAAGAATTGCTACACTTAGAGGACATAAGGTTACCATTTATGAAAAAAGTGATAAGCTTGGTGGTGTTTTTGTTCCAGCAGGAAATATGGAATTTAAAGAGCAAGATAGAAAGCTTCTTGAATGGTATAAAAGACAAATTAAAAATTTGAATATTGATGTTAAATATAACACAGAAATTAAAGACATATCTACACTTAAAGCAGATGAGATTATAATTGCAACAGGTTCAACTCCACGCAAATTAAGAATGAATGGTTCTGAAAGAGTAATTGATGCAATAGATTATTTAAATAATAAAGAAATTGAAGGTGAAAATTTTGTAATTATTGGTGGGGGCTTGACGGGTTGTGAAATTGCCTATGACTTATGTTTGAAAGGTAAAAAAGTTAGTATTGTTGAAGCAAAAGATGATTTAATGGCAGTTAGGGGGTTTTGTTTAGCAAATTCTTCTTATTTAAGAGATTATTTTAAGCACAATAAAACACCTGTATATTTGGACAGCTTTGTTCAAGAAATTAATGATAAAAATGTTGTAGTTACTGGAAAAGATGGAAAAGTCTCTAAGGTTAAAGCTGATGTGATTATTTCAGCAATTGGCTATAATCCAGCTCCACTTACAAAAGCAAGTAAAAATGTTCATATTGTTGGAGATGCGCTAAAAGTTGGCAATTTGAGAACTGTTGTTTGGAGAGCTTGGGAAGTTGCAGAAAAAATTTAAAAAAAATACGGATTTAGTCCGTATTTTTTTATGAACAATTTTTTTACAAGTTAATTGAAATATTGTTTGCTGATGGAGAGAGCTTTCTATACTTGACCCTACAAGAATCAAAAAGCATTTTGCTTGCCTTATATGAGTCTAAATCAGCATATTTATCACTTAAATATATAACTTCTTTTATTCCTGATTGTATAATAAGCTTTGCACATTCATTGCAGGGGAAAAGGTCAACATAAATTTTTGCGTTTTCAAATTCTCTTTTATTTCCTCTAAAATTTAAAATTGCATTCATTTCTGCGTGGCAAACAAACAGATATTTCGTTTCAAGTGGTGCACCTTCTCGTCCCCACCTAAATTCCTTGTCATCAATTCCATTTGGAGTGCCATTATAACCTGTTGACAAAATTCTATTGTCGTGTGTAACAATACAAGCACCCACTTGGGTATTCGGATCTTTGCTTCGCATTGCTGACAACTTTGCAATTCCCATAAAATAATCATCCCAAGATAGATAATCTTTTCTATATTCCATAATTCCTCTATTTTATGTTTATTTTGGTTCATCAAAGAAGGCATACATATTTGCAAGTTGTGCAACACACATTATGTAATCAAAAAATTTATCTAGAATATCACTAGATGTTGGTATTTCAGCCATCAATGAACCAGATTGAATTGAAAATCCATAAATTTTTAAAACATTTGAAATACAAGATTTGACATCGTTAGAATTTAGTTCATATAAGTCATTCATATATCTTAATGTTTGTTTTTTGTCTGAAAAATACCACTTATCGTTTACTTTTATCAACCTAATGTCCATTGGTTGATGGTTAATAAATGAAGCTCCACAATTAATTTTCCACTCAGTTTCTGTTACTTGAATTAAATTAATTGAATTTTTAAAAGCTTGCTCAAAATTATTTATATCCATAAACTCTCCAATCTTGTTATTATAATAACAATATTTCAGTGAAAAAACAAACAATTTATTAAAAAACATCACGAAAAATAAAAATTATTTTAAAATTTGAATTGAATTGCAAAAAATTTTCATAAATGTTACAATATACATATGTTTAAAATTACAAATAATTGGTACAATCTTTTAAAAGCTGAGTTCGAAAAACCATATTTTAAAAATTTACAAAAATTTTTAACAGAAGAATACAATACTCGTACTATATATCCTAAATCAGAAAATATTTTTAATGCTTTGAATTATTGCAAGTATGACGATGTTAATGTTGTCATAATTGGACAGGACCCTTATCATCAACCCGGACAAGCTCACGGTTTAAGTTTTTCTGTCCAAAGTGGTACAGCTTTTCCACCATCTTTAAAAAACATATTTAAGGAAATTGAAGATGATTTAAAAGTAAAAACTTTGGAAGATGGTAATTTAATCAGATGGGCAAGGCAAGGTGTACTTCTTTTAAATTCCGTTTTGACAGTTAGAAAAGATTTCCCAAACTCACATAAAAATATGGGTTGGGAAAATTTTACTACTAAAATTATTGAATTGGTAAATGAAAAAAATACGCCTGTTGTTTTTTTGCTTTGGGGAGCTAATGCAAAGGCTTTTGAACAGTTGATAAATACTAATCTTCATTATGTTTTGAAGGCTTCACATCCAAGTCCACTTTCTGCTTATAATGGTTTTTTTGGATGCAAGCATTTTTCAAAAACTAATGAAATTTTACAAAAAAATGGCAAAAAGCCAATAGATTGGCGTTAAATCTATTGACTTTTGAAAAATTATAGATATAATATCTTTGACTGTGCTAGGTGGGGAGTTAGTGGTTCCCTGTATCTGAAATCCACTTTATGCAGAGCTGAAAGTTTGCCTCGGCAAAACACAGGTAAGTTAATGGTAATTTTTCTTGTGTTGAAATCAAGGTCTTATGCAATAAAAATTCGTGAACTATGTCAGGGTCGGAAGACAGCATCATTAAGCGAAATCTTTTATGTGCCATAAGGTAGCTTTGGTGGAGCAAGTGGAATTATTGTTGCTTATTTGTTTTTGACAAAGCAAAATGCACAGTTTTTTTATGCTTATAAAAATTTTAATAACATTATTTTTAGTTTTTAATTTTTTATTTTTGTGATAATAGCAACATAATCGTTTTTTTGTGTTAATTGCTTTTGATTTGTTGCTTTTTCTTTGTTTTTATTGTATCATCTATTAGCTTTGTATTAAGGAGATTTTATGCAGAAGACTAATGCTAAAAGATTTATTGAAGCTTATAATCAAATTGATTATGCTTTAAGGGTTCAACACAATTTTAAAAGAAGTATGGGTTATTCCGATATGATTAGAAGAGCTGTTGCCGTGAATTATATTGTTAGAAAGTATGAAGATGATTTAATTGATTTTGGTAGACTTAGAAATGCCATTATCCATAGGAGTAATGATGAATACATTATTGCTGAACCACACGATGATGTTGTTGTTCAAATGGAAAAAATAGCAAAGATTATTTGTACCCCACCAAAAGTTATGGAAGTTTTAAATTTGCAAGATGTTTTAACTGTAAACTACAATGTGGATTTAAAAACTGTAATCAAACTTATTAGTTCATCAAAATTTAGTAATATTCCTGTTTATAAAGAAGGAACTTTGCTTGGTGTTGCAAATGGTCAAAAAATTTTGAATTTACTAGGTAAAAAAATTGAAGAAGGGCAAGATTTAACTTATTTTATTGAAAATACTACGGTTGAAGAAGCATTGCAACAATTCCCTGAAGGAGTTAAATATTATGAAATTGTTGCTAACGATGTGACGATAGAAGAGGTTTTAGATCTTTTTGATAAAAATAGAAAATTACTTTTGGTTTTAATTACTAAAACGGGTAGTATGCAAGAACCACCACTTGGAATTGTAACAAGTACAAACATTATGGATATGAACAATATTTTAGAAAATTATTAGGAGATGCTATGAAAAAAGAAGAGGCAATGCCAAATTTTATAAAAAATGAAGAAGAAGTATTAAAATTTTGGGAAGATAATAAATGTTTTGAAAAACTAGTCAAAAAAAATGAAAATTCTGATAAACATTTTCGTTTTTTAGATGGACCAATAACAGCAAATAACGGAATGGGTGTGCATCACGCTTGGAATAGAAGCTTAAAAGATATAATGCTTAAATATAAGGCAATGAATGGATATTCAGCACACTATCAAAATGGCTTTGATTCCCAAGGACTTTGGGTTGAAGTTGAAACAGAAAAAGAACTTGGACTTAAAGATAAAAGAGACATTGAAAAGCTTGGGCTCGACAATTTTACAACTGCTTGTATGAACAGAGTTAAAAAATATTCTGGCATAATAACGGAACAATCTAAGAGATTAGGACAATGGATGGATTGGGAAAATTCATATTTTACTAATTCAGATGAAAATATAACTTCAATTTGGTATTTCTTAAAAGAATGCTTCAAAAAGGGTTGGTTAGTTCAAAAATATCGTCCAATGCCTTGGTGTAGTCATTGTGGAACATCATTATCTGAGCACGAACTTGCTGATAGCTATAAGGATATGGAACATTTGGCAGTGTTTTTTAAGTTGCCTATTAAGAACACTAACGATGACATTTTAGTTTGGACAACAACTCCTTGGACACTTTCTGCTAATGTAGCAGTTGCTGTAAATCCAGAACTTGAATATAGTGTATGTAAAGTTAAAAGCTCAAATAGAAATTTAATTGTTTGTTCTACAGCAATTAAGGTTTTAAAAGATGATGTTTTAGAAGTGGTTAAAACAATTAAGGGTAAAGAGCTTGTTGGTTGTGTGTATGAGACTTGTTTCCCTGAATTAGATGAACAAAATTTTGAACATAAAATTGTTGCTTGGGATCAAGTAGATGCACAAGAAGGTTCTGGTGCTGTGCACATTGCACCTGGCTGTGGCGCAGAAGATTTTGAACTTGGTCAAAGCTTAGGTCTTCCAAATGTTATACCTGTTGATGAAAATGGAGTATTTTATAACAACTTTGGATTTTTATCAAATAAAAGTACAACAGAAGTTGCAGATCTTGTTTTTGAAGAATTAAAAAATAGAGGAAAACTTTATTATACACATAAGCATTTGCATAGATATCCTATTTGTTGGAGATGTAAAAATCCATTAATTTTTAGACTTACAAAGGAATGGTATATTAAAGCAGATGAAATTAGACCATTGTTGTTAAAAGCTGTTGACACTGTAAAATGGCAACCAGAGTTTATGAAAAAGAGAATGACAGATTGGTTGGAAAATATGGGCGATTGGTGTATTTCAAGAAAACGCTTTTACGGTTTACCACTTCCATTCTATGTGTGTTCAAAATGTGGAAAAACAACAGTAGTTGGTTCATTGCAGGAATTAAAAGATTTATCGAGCAAGGAAGAAGTGGAAAAACTTCCTCATCTTCATAGACCATATATTGATGACATTGAAATTACTTGTCCACATTGTGGTGAGAAAGTTAAAAGGGTTACAGAAGTTGGTGATTGCTGGCTTGATGCTGGTATTACCCCTTTTAGTACTAAAAAGTATTTTACAGATAGAAAATTTTGGGAGAAAAATTTCCCTGCTGAATGTGTTATTGAAATGAAAGAACAAATTAGACTTTGGTTCTATTCTTTACTTTTTATGAGTGTTGTGCTAACAGGGAGAGCACCTTATGAAAAAGTTATTGGCTTTGCTGCACTAGTTGCCGAAGATGGTTCAAAATTTTCAAAATCTGGTAAAAATAACATTAGTTTCTTTGATGCTTCTAACAAAATTGGCTCTGATGTTATTAGATATATGTTTGCATCTAACAATATGCTTAGTGATACAAGATTTGGTTATGCAATAACAGATGAAATTAGAAGAAAACTTTTAGGGCTTTGGAATGCATATATTTTCTTTAACACTTATGCAGTTTTAGATAAACCTAATCTTGAAAATTTTAAACCAAATATAAAAAATATTACTGATAAATGGCTTGTAGAAGTGACAAATTCTTTTATAACAAATTCAAAAAAATATTATGATGATCAACAGTTCTTTATGGTGGTTAGAGATTTTGAAAAATATATAGATGATTTAACAAATTGGTATATTAGGGTTAATAGAAGAAGATTTTGGAAGTCTGATGATGAAGAGGATAAAAACACAGCATATTGGTGTTTATATACGGCACTAAAAAATGTTTGTCAAGTTATGGCTCCAATTATACCATTTATGACAGAACATATTTGGCAAAATATGGTTAGAAGTTTTGAACCTAAGTCTGCTGAAAGTATAATCTTATCAGATTTCCCTAATAAGATGTTAAATATTGAAAATTCAGGACTTGAAAAAGATACTGATATTGCTAGAAACATTATTGCTCTTGCACAAAGACTTAGAAATGAAAATCAATTAAAAATCAAACAGCCTTTAAAAGAAATGTATGTTTGTGCAAATGCTACAATAAAACCTAGTGTTGTAATGTTTTCTGATATTATAAAAGAAGAATTAAATATAAAAGACTTAAAATTTGAAGAAAATGTTGAAAGATTTAATGAAAGATATTTAACCGTAAACTTTAAAAATGCTGGTGCTGTTTTAAAAGGTGATGTCCAAAAACTGAAAAATGAACTTGCAGAACTAAGCAATGAAGAAATGCAAAAGTTAATTAAACAATATGATAATGGAAAGGTTGACATTGGAGAGTTTAAAAACTTAGATTGCAATTTGTTTATTGTTTGCTCAAAACCAAAACAAGAATTTGTTATTATGTCAGACGGCGAAATTACTGTTGTTTTAGATACAACCATAGATGAACAGCTTATGCTTGAAGGTTTGTTTAGAGAGCTTACTCGCTCGTTGCAAGTTTTAAGAAAAGAAGCTGGTTTCAAAGTGGAAGATAGAATTATTGTTAGCTTTAAAACTGAAAGCGAAACTTTAAAACAAGTTCTTGAAAATTTTAATAATAAAATTAAAGAGGAAGTGTTGATTAAAGATATTAAACAAAATCTGGAAGATTTTGATTTTGAAAAATCAATTTTGGTTAGCGAAGAACAAATTAATATTATGATGAAAAAGGCTTAAAATGAAAATTGCAAATAATTGGAAAGATTACGAAATTATTGCCACAAATAATGGTGAAAAGTTGGAAAGATGGGGGGAAGTTTATCTTCTCCGTCCTGATCCACAAGTGATTTGGAAAACGGAAAATATTTTGGAAAAATTTCCTAAATTAAATGCTCACTATATTAGAGAAAATACAGGGGGTGGGAAATGGGAAATTTTGAAAAAACACCCTGAAAGTTGGGTTGTTTCCTATAATAATTTAAAATTTAAAATTAAATCAATGGGGTTTAAGCACACAGGATTATTCCCTGAACAAGCTGTAAATTGGGATAGAATGAT
>CALVZZ010000085.1 GCA_944372715.1 uncultured Clostridia bacterium
TTTATTCGTGTGATGAGGAAATTAAATGGAAATGCTCTAATTGTGGACACGAACATATGAGCAAAAATGCGTGGAAAACTTGTCCTTTATGTGGTTATCCACAAGGTTATGTAATGTTAAATCTTCAAGATAATTAAAATGTTTGATTATTTAAATAATTTTTGTTAAACTAAAACAGTGGAAATAAAAATAATAAAATTTTTGCAAAGTGCTAGAAATCCTTTTTATGATTTCGTGTTTACAGTTATTAGTGAACTTGCTTCATATAAAGGTTTTTTAATATGCTTTGCAATTTTTTTTATTTTAACTTTAATTTATTACAAACAAAATAAAAATTTTAAAAATTTTGCTCTATTTAATGTTTTTTTTGTTTCAACATATGGTCTTGCTGTTTTGACAAACACTATTTTAAAAATTATAATTAATAGGTCTAGGCCTTATGTGGTTGATGCTTCAATTGTAGATGTTTTGCACGCAAGTGGACAGAGTATGCCAAGTGGACACACATTAAGTGCAACAATAATTTGTTTTTTTATATTTTTTTCTGTATACTATTTTTCTAAAAATAAAAACTTAAAAATTATTTTAGGCGCTTTTTTGTCAACTTTTATAATTTTAGTTATGGTATCCAGAATGTACTTAGGTCAGCATTATATTTCTGATGTTATTGTTGGATTTGTTTTAGCTTTTGTATTTTCACTTTTAAGTGTTATAATTTTTATTAAATTAGATAAAAGGATTAATTATGATAACGATAGAAAAATTAATAAAGAAAAAACAGAAAAATAAAAAATTTAGTAAAAAAGAAATTTATTTTTTTGTTAATGGTTACATATCAGGAAATATAACTGATGAAAAAATGACAGAACTTTTAAAAGAAATTTGTAAAAGTGGAATGGTAGAGAAGGAAACAATAAATTTAACAGATGCTATGCTAAATTCTGGTGATAAAATTGACCTTTCTCAGTTTGGATGCTGTTTAGACAAACATTCAAGTGGTGGAGTTTCTGACTCAACTACGCTTATAATTGCTCCAATAGTTGCAAGCTTGAATGCAAAAATGGTCAAAATGAGTGGTGGAAGTTTAGGATTTACCGGGGGGACAAAGGATAAATTTCAGTGCTTTGGTGCTTGTTTGGAATTACCATTTGATAAAATAACTGACATTGTAAATAAGGTTGGGGCAGTTATAGTTTGTCAAACAGACAATTTAGTTCCAGCTGATAAAAAAATTTATGCACTTAGAGATAAGACAGACACTGTGGCAAGTATTCCACTAATTGCATCATCAATTGTTAGTAAAAAATTAGCTAGTGGTGCAAAAATTATTGTACTCGATGTTAAGTATGGTAAAGGTGCATTTATGCAAGATTTAGTTGAGGCAAAAAAACTTGCAAGTCTTATGGTTAAAATATTAAAAAAACATAAGGTTTTAGCTTGCGCTGTCGTTTCAGATATGAATCAACCACTAGGAAACAATATTGGAAGCTATATGGAAGCTAAAGAAGTTGTGGAAATTTTAAAAAGTAATAAAGATTGTAGGTTGTTGTCTTTAAGTAAAACAATTTCAAGCATTTTAATTTCAAAAAAAGAAAATATATCTTTAGATTTGGCATACAGGAAGGTTGAGGAAGTTTTGTTTAATGGTAAAGCTCTTGAAAAATTGAAAGAAATGGTACTTGCTCAAGGTGGTAATTTAAAGCTTTTTACTGATGAAAAGTTAAATTATTTATCTGTCAACAGTGATGAAGGTGGTTATGTAGATGAAATTGATACTCAAAAGTTAGGGGAGTTAACACATAGTCTTTGTTTAAATGTTGGGTGCAAAGGAATAAGTGTATTGTGTAAAGTGGGTGATAAGTTATCTTTGGGAGATGAAATGGTTAGAATTTATGCGCCAAAAAAATATTCCATTGAATATGCTGATAAAATTTTAAAATGTTTTAAATTTTCTAAGTCAAAAACTAATCCACTTCCACTTATTTATGATATAATAGATTAAAAAAGGGATAAATATGAAGTTAAAAATAAAAACTATTTCTGAACAAGATACAATGTCTGTTGCTGAAAAATTGGCAAAGTCCTTAGGATATCCTGTGGTTATTTCTCTTGTGGGAGATTTAGGCGCTGGTAAGACAACTTTTACAAAGGGTTTTGCAAAGGGCTTAAATATTAAAGATAACATAACAAGTCCAACATTTACAATAATGAATGAATATAAGTCTGGTGTAAAACCACTTTATCATTTTGATATGTATAGACTTGCTTCTTTGGAGGAGGCATTAGAACTTGGCTTTGGTGAATACTTTGATTTAACAAAGTTAAGTGGTGCCTCAATTGTTGAGTGGGCTGAAAATACAAAGGGCATTTTGCCTGAAAGACATCTAGAAATAACTATAAATAAAATAAACGATAATGAAAGAGAAATTGATGTTGAGCCAAAGGGGTTAGTATGAATATATTGTGCATAGACACTGCTTTTCAAACTGCAAATCTAGTTTTACATACATCTTCAAAAAATACAATGAAAAAAATAGAAGGTAGACATTCAGAAACAACTTTATTAGAAATAGAAAAGATGTTAATTGAAAACAATTTATCACCTCAGGATATAGATGTCATTTGCGTTAATGTGGGACCCGGATCTTTTACGGGAATTAGAGTTGGTATAGCATTAGTAAAAGGTTTTAGTGTTGTTAATAAAAAATTAAAATTTATAAAAGTTAATTCAATGGAATTAATTGCAAAAGAATTTAATTCAAAAAATGATTTTTACACTATACTTAATGCTCTTGGTGGTAGATACTTTGTTGCTAAATTTGTAAATGGGGAAATGGTGGAAAATCCAAATTTAAAATCTGAAATTCCAGACGGCGAAACTGTTGGGGCGATAAGCGAAAATTTGGAAAATGTTAAATACAAAATTGATATTAGTTGCAATTCGTTTTATAATCTTTGTAAAGAGAAAATAGAAACTGAAAAATTTTGTTCTTCTTGTGAGCTTATACCTATGTATTTAAGATTGTCTCAGGCAGAAGAAAATTTACAAGGAGTTAAAATTGAAAATCTTTCACAAAAATTTATAAATGATGTCTATGAAATTTCAAAAAAAGAATTTGGTTCAAGCTCTTGGAGTTTAAAGATGTTTGAAGAAGAATTAATTCGACCTGACAGATTTTCTTATTGTATAACAGATAATGGAAATGTTGTATCATTTATAAATGTTTTAGTTTGTGAGGGAGAACAGGGTAAGGAATATAATGTTTTAAATGTCGCAAGTAAAGAAAAACGAAAAGGATATGCAACACAACTTCTTGAACTTGTAAAGGATAAAGCAAAAAAACAAGGTATAAAAAATGTTTGGCTAGAAGTTGATGACAAAAACACACCAGCACTTTGCTTATATCAAAAATTAGGATTTAAAAAAATTGCTGTTAGAAAAAAGTATTATAAAAATGGAGATGATGCTTTAATTTTAAGATATGAAATTTAAGCAAAACGATATTTATTTTCATAAATAATATTATGAAAGTTTTTGATGGAACAAATGTAAATTACATAATTTTTGGTGAGGGAAAGGATTGTGTTGTTTTCCTTCACGGTTGGGGTGGAAGTATTGATAGTTTTAAATTTGTTGCAGAAAATTTAAAATTAAATAAAAAATGTTTGATTTTAGATTTTCCACCCTTTGGTAAAAGCACAGAACCCAAAACAATTTGGGGAGTAAGAGAATATGCAACTGCTTTAAAAGAAATTATAGATAGGGAAAAAATTGATAAATTTGATATTGTTTCTCATTCTTTTGGTGGTAGAGTTGCAATTTATTTTTCAAGCGTATATACTAATAAAGTAAACAAAATTGTTTTGATTGACAGTGCTGGAATTAAAGTTAAAAACTTTAAAAAAGATGCAAAAATATTATTGTATAAAATATTTAAATCTTTTGGTATTCAACTTAATTTTGGATCATCTGATTATAATGCTTTGTCGTCACATATGAAAAAGTGCTTCACTAAAATTGTAAACGAAGACTTAAAATGTTATGCTAAAACTATAAAGTCGCCAACACTATTAATTTATGGAGCTAAAGATAAGGATACACCTATTTGTATTGCAAAAAAGTTGAATAAAGTAATAAAAAATAGTAAGCTAGTGATAATAGAAAACGCAGGTCATTTTGCATACTTAGATAATTTTTACCAATGTAAACCATTAATTGAAAACTTTTTAGGGGGTTAATTTGAGTTTTTTTGATTTATCGAATATACATTTTATTTTAGCATTTTTTATTAGCATTGCTAATGCTGCTCTTTTATGTTTAATTTCAGTTAAATTTCTCCAAATTTTACAACTTTCTGGATATAAGGTCAGGGGTTATAAAGTGTGGCTAAAAGATACAAAAGCAAGATATATTTCAAGAATTGCAATGTTATGCTTTTTAAGTTTAGCTTGCGTATTAGTTACTAATGCACTTTTTGATGTGTATCATAAAGACTCAATATATTCTTATTTGGGATTGATATTTTATGTGTATTTTTCTATTGTGTTTATTGTAAATATGGTAAATGTACCACAAAAGACACCATTAAACCAAACAAGAAGAATGGCAAGATTAATAACTTGTTTGTTCCTTTTATGTATGGCAATAACATTGATATTGATATGGCTAGCAACAGAATATGTTTATTTCATTAAATTTGGTGTTGTTGTTTTAACTCCCATACTTTTACCTGTTTTAGTGCCTCTTGCTCATTTTATTATGTTGCCTCTTGAAAATCTTATTAGATTAAGCTATATAAAAAGAGCTAAGAAAAAACTTAATAAAAGAACAGACTTGATTAAAATAGGAATAACAGGAAGTTATGCAAAAACAAGTGTTAAATACATTTTATTTGAAATGTTGAACGAAAAATATAATGTTTGTATGAGTCCAAGAAGCTATAATACCCCAATGGGGCTAACAAAAGTCGTTTTAAAGTACTTAAAACCTGAAAATGAAATTTTAATAGCAGAAATGGGGGCAAAACAAATTGGAGATATCTCGTATCTTTGTAATATCATAAAGCCACAGCACGCAATAATCACAGGAATAGGTAGTCAGCATTTAGAAACATTTGGTAGTGTTGATAACATAAAAAAGACAAAAAATGAATTAATACTTTCATTACCACAAAATGGTATAGCAGTTTTCAATGGTCAAAGCGCTGAATGTAAATCTCTTTATAATGAGTGTAAATTAGAAAACAAATTTTTATCAAGTTTTGGAGAAGATTCAGAACTAAAAGTTAAAAATGTTGAAATGACATCTGAAGGAATGTTTTTTGAACTTGAATATAAGGATAAAACAAAAAAATGTTCTTGCAAATTAATAGGTAGACATAATCTTGAAAACATTCTTTCAAGTGCAACTCTTGCATTAAAACTTGGTGTAAAACTTGATAGTATTGCTAAGGCTGTTTCAGATTTACAACCAATTTCGCACAGATTAGAAATAATTAAAAATCAAAATATAACCATTCTTGATGATTCCTTTAATTCAAGTGTTGAAGGTTCTACTGCTGCTGTTGAAGTTTTGAGTTTATATAAAGATGCAGTGAAAATATGTATAACTCCTGGTTTGGTAGAAATGGGAGCAGAGGAATATAATGTAAACAAAAATTTTGCGAAACAGTTGGGTGAAGTTTGTGATTATGTCATTATTGTGAATAAGGTTAATTTGCAAGCTTTACAAGATGGGTTGAAAGATACAAAAATTAAACAAGAAAATGTTTTTGCAGTGGACTCTCTTAAAAACGCAAAGCAAAAGCTAGGAGAATTAATTACGCACGAAAAGAAATTTGTAGTGTTGTTTGAAAATGATTTGCCTGATAATTATACTTAAACAATTTAATATTATACAATAAACTGCATATAATACTTTATATATGAAGTTGAAATTTAGAACAAAACTTGCTTATGGAGTCGGCAATCTGGGCTATGGTACAATGGCTCAGACTGTCGGCAATTTTATTATGTTTTTTGGGACAAGTATAATGGGCTTGCCGGGAACATTAGTTGGAATTGCAATTGCTCTAAGTGTTTTTTGGGACGGAATTTCAGATCCTATCATAGGCTATTTTTCTGATAGACATCATTCAAAAGTTTTTGGGAAAAGGCTTGGTTATATGTTCGTTGGAACATTTGGTATGGCAATTTTTAATTTGTTATTATGGATAATACCAATTGATCTTAGTATTTCTTTAAAATTTTGTTGGCTTTTGGTAAGTTTGCTTGCAATTGAAACATTTAATACTTTGTTCGCAACACCTTATGTGGCATTGGGTATAGATATAGCGCCAGATTATAATGAGCAATCATCAGTACAAGGTTTTAAAACTACATTTTTCATCTTAGGTATGATAATGCCAAGTATATTAATGTTTATTTTTATGCCAAGTGGAGAAAATGGACAGGGGCAATTTAATCAATTTGCATACATAAATATTGCATATTTTACATCAGCACTATGTTTAATTGCTGGATTTATTTGTATATTAGGAACAATAAAAACAGTACAATCACTGCAAACTTCTTCTAAAAGAAAGAGAAAAGAAAAAAATTTTTTCTTTAAAATTTTTGTTTTGTTTTTTGCAAGTTTAAAAAAGAAAAATTATGGAAGTTTAATTATAGGTTATTCTGTTGCATTAATTTCTGCTGCATTTTTAACAAGTGTTGGAATGCATTTATTTACTTATTCGTATCACTTTGGTAGCAGTGAAATTTCATTGCTTATGAGTTTTTTATTTATATCTGCTATTCTCTCACAGCCATTTTGGATTTACTTATCTAATAGAATAGATAAAAAGCCTGCTTTAAATATATCTCTTGTGGTGATACTTATAGGAATTGCTTTAACAGGACTTACATTTATATTTAGAAATATGTTAGAGCAAAACATATTGTTTTGGCTAGTCGCACCTTGCATTGTTTTTTGTGGTTTTGGTACGGGAGCACTTTATTCTTTGCCAATTTCAATGTATGCAGATGTTATTACAATGGATAAAATTAAAACAGGGGAGGATAATACAGCAATTTATAGTGGTTTTATGACACTTGCTTTCAATATAGCAAATTGTCTTTCTCTATTAATTATAGGTGTTCTTCTAGACTTGATTAAATTTGATCCCAAACAACCTGTTCAGGCATTAAGTGTTCAAAATTGGCTTGGTATAATTGTTTTCTTTGGTTGCGCTTTATCAATAAGTCTTGCAATGCTTATCTTTTCAAATTATAAATTAAAAAGGTCAGATGTTTTAAAAGCAAAAATGAAAGATGATAACAAAAATTAGAAAAATGCATACAATTATATATAGGTATTCAAAAATTTCAAGAAAAAAATAAAAAATTTTTATTGCTAAATTTGTCTAATTATTGACTATTTTGTTATATAAAGATAACTAACCAAAAAAAACTAAAAAAAAATAAAATTTTTTTGTAAAAACTGTTGACAGGTTAAATTTGTTATGCTAGAATACCCAAGCACAGTTAATAAGACTTGTGCAAGAACATTGAAAATTGAATAGAAAAGAAAAGGTTATTAAAAAGCGATTAGTACGAATTAAAACCCGTTAATCGAAAGATTAACAGAACGTACAAATAACTCTTTTAGTCAGAAAAGTTATTGAGTACAGATTTAAATTTTAACTTCAAATCACTTTGTGATTTATATAGAACGTTAGAGTTTGATCCTGGCTCAGGACGAACGCTGGCGGCGTGCTTAAAACATGCAAGTCGAACGGTACCAAGGAGAGCTTGCTCTCTGGAAGTATAGTGGCGGACGGGTGAGTAACGCGTGAACAACCTGCCATTCACTGGGGAATAACACTTAGAAATAGGTGCTAATACCGCATATGACCACAGCTCGGCATCGAGTAGGGGTAAAAGGAGCAATTCGGTGATTGAGGGGTTTGCGTCTCATTAGCTAGTTGGTAAGGGTAACGGCCTACCAAGGCAACGATGAGTAGCCGATCTGAGAGGATGAACGGCCACACTGGAACTGAGATACGGTCCAGACTCCTACGGGAGGCAGCAGTTAGGAATATTGGGCAATGGAGGAAACTCTGACCCAGCAACGCCGCGTGAAGGAAGAAGGTTTTCGGATTGTAA